>JAUVKG010000234.1 GCA_030596365.1 Chlamydiota bacterium
GATATAACCGGCATCGAAATATTAGACCCTGAAAAACTAGTTGAACAATATAATTTTATTGACAAACTGGTTGAACTTAGAAAACACAAAGGACTAACACCGGATAAAGCAGCGGAAATGCTTGAGAATCATTTGTATGTCGCGGCTATGCTTGTTCATGAAGGTGAAGGACACGGATTTGTTGCAGGATCATCAAATTCAACCGCGAATGTTTTGCGTGCAGCGCTTCAGGTGTTCAAAACAAAACCCGGATGTAAAACTTTGTCAAGCTGTTTTATTATGGATGTTCCCAATTGCGAATATGGCGCCGATGGGCTTTTTATTTATGCCGATTGCGCTGTGCTGCCAAATCCTACCGCAGAACAGTTAGCTGATATTGCTATTGCATCGGCAGCTTCATGTAAAAGTTTTCTTGGTGTTGAACCTAAAGTTGCTATGCTTTCCTTCAGTACAAAAGGCAGCGGGAAAGCACCGATTATCGATAAAGTTGTTGAAGCAACAAGAATTGTTAAAGAGCGCGCGCCCGAATTAAGTGTTGATGGCGAACTGCAAAGTGACGCGGCGATTATTCCTGCTGTTGCAACTAAAAAAGCGCCTGGAAGTAATGTTGCCGGAAAAGCAAACACTTTAATTTTTCCTGACCTCAATACAGGAAATATTTGTTATAAACTTACTGAGCGCCTCGCAAAAGCAGGTGCTTACGGGCCGATTATTCAGGGTTGTGGAAAGCCTGTAAATGATTTAAGTCGTGGCTGTTCGGTTGATGATATCGTTACAGTTGCAGCGATAACCGCGTTGCTAGATTGAAGTAAGACGCGCTTCCCAGCGCGTCATTATTTACAAAAACAGATAAACAAAAAATAAATTAATCATCTTTTTGTTTGATTATACAGCAAAACTAATTCATTTGCTACAAATTGTTTGTCGGAAATGACGCGCTGGAAGCGAGTCTTACATTTTCGAGTGCTAATCAAACTATGATAAAATTATCTTATAATTTTAAAAGAATACTTCCTCAAATTGCTGTGGGCTTGTTTGTTTTATTTATTATCGCTGCAGTTGTTTTCCTGAATAAATTCTCATACAAAAATACCGGCTCTGTTAATTCAGCCCATCTCGATAAATCAGCAGAAATATTGACCGTGCTTTCACCGCATTGGGAAGGTATCCGCGTTGAATTTCAAAACGCTTTCAATAAATGGCGGATTTCAAATGGTGATAATCCGGTGAAAATTAATTGGATCGACGTAGGCGGAACTTCAGACATAATTAAATACATTCGTTCTTCATTTAAGCATTCCCCGAAAGGAATTGATGCTGATATTTTTTTCGGTGGTGGAACTGAACCTTATATCACTCTTGCACGCGAAAATTTACTTGCCAGGACAATAATTCCTGAAAATATTCTATCGAACATTCCACCCGATATTTTTGGGCAGCCTATTTATGACATTAATGGATATTGGTATGGCGCCGCGTTATCAGGTTTTGGAATTTTATACAATAAAGTTGTGATGAAAAAATTCGATCTTCCTATTCCAAAAACTTGGAATGATCTGTCGATGCCTCCTTTGAGAACATGGGTCGGTTCCGCTGATCCCAGAAAATCAGGTTCCACTCACATGATGTACGAAATTATTCTTCAGGCTTACGGATGGAAAACAGGAATGTGGACTATCGCGGCTCTATCAGGGAATATTCGCTCTTTCACTCAAAGTGCAAGCACGGTACCAAAAGATATTGCGGTTGGCGAAACGGCTGCGGGACTTTGTATTGATCAATACGCGTGGAGCACGATGGAGAAAATCAGTGGTAACAGATTAGGTTTTGCTTTGCCGAAAGGATTGACAGTTGTAACGGCAGATGGAATTGCGGTATTAAAAGGAGCGCCTCAAGCTGCAATTGCTGCAGATTTCATAACATTTATTTTATCTGAGGCCGGGCAAAAGATATGGATGTTGAGAAAGAATACAATTCCCGGCTCACCAGAAAAATTTCAGTTAAACAAAATGCCTGTGTGGCCATCGTTGTTTTCGAAATACGAAAAATATACATATTTTACAGACAATCCTTTTTTATGGAAAAGTTCTGTTAAATACAGCTCACCCAAAAGTTCCGCAAGATGGGGAATCCTTAACGATTACATTGGCACTGTTTTAATTGACCCGCATAAGAAATGCGCTAAGGCATGGGCAAAAGTATGTAATCTTCCAAAAACGAATTCCTGGAGAGAGCTTTTTCTCGAACAATTAATTTCAGAAAATGAACTTATGAATTTTGCGACAAATCAGTATCGCGATAACAGATGGCGGGCAAAACTTTTATCTAAATGGGCGAATGAAGCACGTGATAAATATGATGAAATACTGAAATGAATCCAATAATCAATAATCAACAAGGAATGTTCAATTTTCAAGTGAAGAAATCCCCCTAAACCCCTTTAAAAAATGGGAGATATGAGTGAACTTAGAAATAAACTGAAAAGCTAACGTTTGGAAAATAAATTGAAATTTGAAAAATTTCAATTTCCTCCAAGCGCCTGTAGTTTAACAAAATCGGCGCGACAATATGACAAAAGTAAAAATAAAAAATATCGTTAAATCATTCGGCGATGTGCGGGTAATAAAAAGTGCCGATGTAGAAATTAAATCCGGAGAATTATTTTTTCTTCTTGGCCCTTCAGGCTGTGGGAAAACAACTCTATTGAGAATTATTGCCGGACTTGCTGCACCGGATTCCGGAGAAATATTTTTTAACGACAAAAATGTTACTTTGCAGCCAACTCATAAAAGAAATACAGGAATGGTGTTTCAAAATTATGCCTTGTGGCCGCACATGACAGTTGGCGAGAATATTTGCTTTGGTCTCGATGTCAGAAAACTTCCGCGTGTTGAAAAACAAAAACGCGTTTCAGACGCTCTTGCTCTTGTTCATTTGCCGGGTTATGAAAACCGTTATCCTCATCAACTTTCCGGTGGGCAGCAGCAGCGTGTGGCTCTTGCGCGTGCTCTTGTTATCAAACCTGATGTAGTTCTTCTTGATGAACCGTTGTCGAATCTTGACGCGGGACTTCGTGAGGAAATGCGTCGCGAGATCAAGCATATTCACAAAGAACTGGGTGTTACAATGATTTTTGTGACTCATGACCAGAAAGAAGCTATGGCTATGGCAACGCGAATAGCTGTTATGCATGAAGGGAAATTTGAGCAGATCGGTTCACCGTTAGAAATTTATCAAAATCCCGACAGCCTTTTTGTTGCTGAATTTGTCGGCGATACAAATTTGATGGATGGTGTTGTTGATAAAATAACTGATGATAAAATTTATATCACTACTCCGGCAGGAAAATTAATTTGCCCGGTTGAACGAGCGGCAAAATTGGTCAATCAAAATAAAAAAGTGAAAATAAGCATTCGTCCACAAGGCTTGTCATTTACAGATGAAAATGATGCAGAGGGAATTTGGCAGGGGAATGTTGTAGAATCGGCTTACCTTGGCGAGATGATTACAGCGGTTTGCAATGTTAACGGAATAAAATTAAGAGTAACAATGCTCGGCTCGAACAGTTCATTGCCTGAAGACGGAGATAGAATAAATTTAAAAATAAATTATTCTCAAGTCAAAATATTTTGAAAGTAGCACAAGCATCTTGCTTGTGGATTGATGGATGTGGAGTGCAGGAATAAAGCCGCAATAGCGGTATTTACTGCGCGGGCGCGGAGCGACCGAAATACTTTGGATTATTAGATCGATGGACTAGTGTAATAAGTCCCCCTTTTTTAAAGTGGAACATCCCGATTATTCCATCGGGAGTGGGTTGGGGGATTTTAATTTGGATTAATGGAGAACCACCCCGCCCTACGGGCACCCCTCCTTGGTAAGGAGGGGAGTTTGATGGATTAGTGTGATGGCCAATAGGTCCAATAGGACCAATAGGACTAATAGGACCAATAACAATTAACGATTAACGATTAACTAATAACGATTAACTTGAAAAAAAACTTAACAAGCACTTTTTTGTTGACTTTCATAATTATCTTCCTCGGATTGTTTTTCGTTTATCCGATGGCGCGCACACTTACGCAGTCGATATTTTTTGAAGGGGAATTTACACTTCAGTTTCTTGCATCTATCTTTACTAATTCAAGCTTGAGGGCAGGTCTTGTTAACAGTCTGCTTATTGGTTTTTACACAACTCTTGTTACCACAGCAATTGCATTACCAATGGCATGGATTTTTATTAGATATTCTTTCCCGGGAAAAGGTATCATTAACGGACTCGTTCTCGTGCCAATGGTTATGCCGCCTTTTGTCGGTGCGCTTGGAATGAAATATATTTTCGCGCGCTGTGGTTCGCTTAATCTTATTCTCGCGAAACTTGGATTACCAATGGTTGACTGGCTCGGAGCAGGCGGGATGGGCGGTGTTGTTCTGCTTGAAGTTTTGCATCTTTATCCTATTATGTTTCTCAATGTTTCCGCCGCGCTGGCGAATGTTGATCCTGCGATGGAAGAGGCGGGAAAATGTCTTGGTGGATCCCCATGGACAGTTTTTCGAAAAATAACTTTTCCGCTTATGGTTCCCGGATATTTTGCGGGTGCGGTTATCGTATTTATCTGGTCTTTTATGGACCCGGGAACACCTCTCGTTTTTGAATTCAGAAATTGTATCCCTGTCCAAATTTTTGATCATCTCAGCGATATGAATGTTAATCCGATTGGCTACGCTTTGGTCGTTCTGGCGTTATTTGTTGCAATAACTTCTTTCGCGCTTTCGAAATGGGCATCAGGCAGGAAAACAATAATCTCTTCCGGAAAAGGTGCAACGGTTAGCGCGGAAAGAAAAGCGACAAAATGGAAACTCATCTTTATTTATACTTTTCTTGGAGTATTAACCAGTGTGGCTTTGCTGCCGCATTTGAGTGTTTTAATGGTTTCTTTATCTGATAAATGGTTTATGACGGTTTTTCCGGAAAGCTTTACGCTTAAATATTTCAAACTCGCTGTTACGCATAAACTGGCTGCATCAAGTATCAGAAATTCTCTTCTTCTCAGCTCTTTTGCTACAATAGTTGATATCATTATCGGAATCGTACTTGGATATCTTCTCGTTCGCAAAAAAAGTAAATTAACCGGATGGATTGATACGCTTGTAATGCTGCCGCTTGCAGTGCC
>JAUVKG010000086.1 GCA_030596365.1 Chlamydiota bacterium
AACCAGCCACATTAATATTTGTCGGACCGATGATGGTTACGCCATTAAGTTTAACTTCAAGTTTTTCGGTACCGGAGCCTGAATTTGCCGCGTTGGCACTTATGGAAACAAGATAATGCGTATCGTTTTCAAATTCACAAACTTTTTGCTGAATAGAATTTTGACCTTTGATAAAGCAGACATTAAAACTGTCCGGACATCTTCCATTATCAAAAAAAGCACCGGATTCTGTGTTTCTTCCAACATCAGAATCTGAAGAAGTAGTCCACCAATCCATTAAATTATCAGCAGCATACCCCGGCGAATTAACATCCGCGCCATTATATTCAAAACTACCATTTACAAAATAAGGTTTTTCGACAGGAAAAACACGGACATCGTCTATAAGAAGAACATTATTGTCGCTCGCAATCGTTTGATAAATTTCAAGTAAAGCAGTTTCGTTTGTCGGTAAAACAAATCCATTGTAAAAAGGAAAAAGCAAAGCACCACCGACAGCCGTTATGTTTGTCGGGCCAATTACAATCACACCGCCGAGTTTTACTTCAAGAGTGGCGTTTCCACTGCCGTGGTCGCTAGCGTTCGCGTGAAGAGCGACAGCATAAACTTTTCCCGATTCAAATCCGTTAACTGTCTGACTGATATAGCCCTGGTTTTGAATATAACAGACATTTTCCCCTTCCGGAATGGTCCCGTTATCAAAAAAAGAGCCGTTAATACCGACCGTTCCCGAGGTTTCCCAATCAATAATTTCAGATATATAATGTTCAAATCCTGAATTTTTAATCATCGAAATTTTACCGTCAACAGTTGCGGCAACAAGTCCAATCGCAGGATCATTTCCAATAGTTTCGATGGTTATAGAATCAACCAAAGCTCGTTCGGGCAAGTCAATTTCAATCAAATTCATAACGGCAGAACTGTATTTTATCGCACGCTGTTCAGCCCAGTATTGTGATTGCGGGAAGGCAGGTGCATCACCTTCACTCCAGTCGCTTGCGGAAGTAGAAAGCATCGGCAAAAGTCCGTGCCTGTTATTTCTTGATTGCCAGGCAGAGCTGAAAACACCAATAGCGCTTTGCGGCATCCACCAGTCAAAATCTCCCGGAATGCACAGCTCTTTTATAAATTTTTCACCGTTCGTTTTATTGACAGTAACTCTCGCAACAGGAGCAAACATATCATGATGATCAAGAAACGGAACAACAAGAAAATAGAATTTTTTGCAGAACCGGCTGTTTAAATCGAGAGTAAGTGAAGAGTTGCCAAGCGTTTGCGAAAGCGGAAGAAAGTTCCTGCCTTGAGTTTCAAACGGAACGCCCGGAACACCTGGAATATAAACAATAGTTTCACTTGCAAACGATCCAAGCGGTGGATTCGCGCTTGCCCAGGGTTGATGTCCATAAGCATAAGTAGGGCGAATAGTTTTCCATTCCGTATCGGGAATCATTAATTCTTTCGGTAGCGAAAGCGTTTCATAATTTCGAAAAGCTACTTCCCTGCCGGAATGTGTCGCGGTAATATCCAAACTTTCACCGGAAGAAAACTCTATCGCGACAGAGTTATCGCCAGGCGAAAATTCCGCCAGCGATTTCTGTGGAATTGTCAGCAGAACAGTTGTTTCGCTCCTTGCGGAAACATTTACAGTAGAAGTAATTGAGCATCCCGCAACGGTAAAAACCACTTCTTCATTTAGCACATTTTGTGAATTGTTTCTAACAGTAATATTTACGTTATTGGTTTGTGAAGGAATAATCTCTTTGGCTTCGTATTTCGGCAAAACAGCAACATCAACCGGATGCCAAAATTCCTGCCCGTTGGTTAAGCGGCATTTGAGGAAAAAAGTCCTGCGCGAAAAGTTCAGTATTCCAAGACGACCGAATTTCATGTACGGCGCTAGCAGTCCTTCGCGAATAGTCGCGCTTACAGTTGTAGAAGTTGGAATAGAAGAATTAGTAAGAACACCGCACCGATCGTCTATTTCAATAATTTCGCAGCCGGTGACAGAAATCGCAATGTTATCTCCCCCCGCGACAGATTTAGGCGAATTTATAGAATAAACAGCCGGAAAAAGACTAACAGAAAAAGTAGAGGTAGTTTCTGAAGAAGTATCGACAATCAGTTCAACGCAACTCACGCCTGAACTAACAGAATAACTTGCCGCCGAACCGTTAAGAAGCACGCTGTTAAAAGTTCCGGGAGGAAGTTTCCAGGCAAGTCTTCTCGGAATCGAGCTATCGGTAGTTACGGTGTAAGTCCTCGTGTTTCCGGAAAAAGTGTATTGAACAGCAGCTTCCGCAACGTTTAATTGCGCGGACAGCCAGGCATCCGGAAAAGACGGTGAAACGGTCAAAATATTTTCAGGTTTGTTCATTTCGAGACCAAAAAGCGCTTCAACAACAGCCTGAATATACAAACCGGCAGGCGGACTGAAATAAGCGGCGGTAGCTTCTGTTGACATTTCCGGCCATGAACCTTTGTGATTTGAGTCCATAACAATTCTCGCGATAGCGCGAAGCGGTTTGAAAGTTTCATTGCGCAAACCGACTTTAGCAAGACCTTTAGCCGCCCAGGGCTGTTGCGCGGCACCGGCTTGCGGCCCGCAAGTGCAATTTACATGATACGGGAAATTGTTGCCGCAGTAAACGCGGTCATCGCTGCCGGTAAGCCTGTCGCGCATTTGTCGAATTCCCGTCCAGCTATCCAAAACACCTGCTATATTTTTTATAGCGGGATAGATCAAAGTATGGTATTGGCCGTCAAGTCGCGGCACTCCGTTTGTATCGCGGAAAAACATGAAGCGTCCGAGATCCGGCATCCATAAATCATCCCACAACCGCTGCGTCGCAATAGCCGCACGAGAATTATATTCCGCTGCATCCGCCGAATTGCCAGTAGCTTCGGCATAAGTCGCGTAAGTTTTCATCATGCTTATTCCTTCGATCGAAGGAGAAGTCCCGTTGTAAGGAGTGTGAATATAATCTTCCTGATTTCCTATTTGCTGATGCCAGGAAAGAAGCAGATCATCGTCAGTATCATATTGAGAAAAAACCTGGTCAACAACTTTTTTTAGCGCGGGGGCGAGAGTGTTCGCTACCGTAAGATTCGCCGAAAACCGCCAGTAATGCCAAAGCTGCCAGGCGTAGAACTGGCTTGAGCCGCCAAAATCGCGGTGTTTATTCCCGGAAACATAAAACTGCGGAGCGGCGCCGGAAGGATATAAATTCGCCGCCATAACAAGATTACAATCGCGCACGCGGTCAAGCTGGCCTATCCACGAAGCTCCCGCCGTATGCTGCATGTGCCAGAGCGGCAGCCAGTGCTGAATAGATTCGACCCAACCGTACGGCGGAAAATAAGCGTATTCAAGATTGTACAACGCGCTGCGAAAAGCGTTATTAATATCCGCGTCAGGAGTTGTTACAGTGTTGCTTAATAAATTGACGTAATGGTTATCATTAGTAGCAACAGCAGTGGAAACATCCATCAGCGAAAGAGCTTCTGCGGTTGCCTGGTCTTCTGCGTAAGTAACTAAAACCGAACCGGCTCCGGAATCAAAATAAAACAAAGAGCGATTACCGTCCGGCACAACATAACCACCACCTACAGGTCTTGCAACAACAGTTAAAGGATGTTCGGCGCTTGTCATAACCGCGCCATAAGAATTTGTAATAACCGCGTCGCCGACCAACCCGCAACCGGTGCCGTAAAGCCAGGAAAGGGAAGTTTTGGCTACAGCACCCATTCCACCACACTGAACTCTGACCGGCCTCACCGGCGAAGTAGAAATACTGTAAAGAGCTGCTCCCTGCCATTTTCCTGTAGAACCATTTGCCGGCAAAGGGATTATTTTTGTGGTTACAGTAGAACTACCAAGCGTGAATGACGCGGCAACTTCTCCGGGAACGTCAGTAATATTCTCGTTATACGCGCTTGACGACCAATAAATAATACCATTTACAACCCCCGGCCTGAATTTTGCGACAACATAAGGATAAAAATTATCCCAGTAAGTAACTGCGTCTTTAGGGTAACTCGCGACATAAGAATTCGGCGTGGATTCGTGTGTACCAACCATAGAATAGCGTGAAGCCGCCATGCGTTCCTGCGCGGCAACAGCGGGAAGAATGGACAGAATGGACAGAATGGACATGATGGACAGAATGGACTTTATGGACATGATTGTTGGATTGTTGGATTGTTGGATTGTTGGATTATTCGCACCTTTTAATTTTTAATTTTAAATTTATCCCGAGGGCGCTGCGCCCGCGTGCCCCGCGAATGCGGGGGGAGAATTTCGGGTTAGCGCTTCGGGATTAATTTTCTCCCAAAAATCCATAATTCCAACATTCCAATAATCCATAGAATTCCCGGTTCCGGTATAGGAAAATTTGTTACAACAACATTATCCAATTGAATTTGAGAACCGGAAGCATCCCAGAATCTAACACCAAGGTCGCAGCTTATTCTTGTGTAATCAAGTTCTTCCGAAGTTTGTAAAGTGAAAACATGCGAAATAGCAGGATCGTCAGCTGATGGATTAAGAACATTTGTAAATAAAGCTCCGCTTGCAAAATCATCACCAAGCCACCCACCGGTTCCTTCGTTAATATCCGTTACATTTTCCGTAGCGATCGGCGCGACAAAAACGCTATCAGTACCGGAACCAATTCCATAAGCTAATCCTGCTTTAATTGTCTGTTCAGAATCTATTGAATACGAATCAAAAGTTAATTGATAGACAGTAGCAGGTTTAAGTTTGACTCCTTTAAAAGTTTGAAAAAATTCACTGCCATTGATAAAAATTGTCTGACCGGATAAAGGAGAAATTTGCGGACTGATGTTCGTTAAGCCGGCATTACCTTTAATGCACCAGTTGTCTACAATTTGGCTGCCCGAACCAACAGGAATACTTGGAGAAGAAAAGTTTTTATTTTCAACTTCAAGATCAGGAAAATCAAAATCTTTAACCACTTGAAAATTATCTACAGAAAGCCAGGCATAAGCTCCGACCGTGCAATCATCAACAACTTCAACATAAACTTCCTGACCATAAGCAGAAGCAGCATCAAAAACTTTTTCCTGAAGATTGTTGCTTCCCGGCGCGTAAATTCTGTCAATTTCGCTGTCATCAAATGCAAGTTTAAGAGAAATATAGTTGTATTCACCCTCGCCACCGTTCCATGACGACCATCCGCCAAGCAAAAATTTTATCGAATAATTTATTGGCAGTACAAAAGAAGGTGAGCGCAAAGTTCCGACAGCCGGTTCTCCTCCCTGCATAGAATTTGCGTAATATTTTCCGTCAAGTCCGCAATTTTCAAAATGAATAGGCAGAAAATTAGTGGTAACAGGTGAGCTTCCAAAAGCAGCGCCTGCAACAGCCCAATTAGAAAAATCACCGAGTTCAAAACCGCAATCTTGTCCGAAAGAAGAATCGTATCCTACTTTGGAAAAATTATCAACACCAAGCCAGGCATAACCTGTTTCCGAACAATCGTCAACAATTTTTACATAAACTTCCAGATCAATATTGGTAGAATGCGATAAAAGTTGAGACTGAAAAGTGTTAATATCCGGCGCCCAGGCTCTGTCAAGTTCCGCGTCATCGGAAGCGCGATTCAAAATTACGTAATTATAATCAGTTGCAAAGTGATGAGAATATCCGCAAATTAAAAAGGAAAGCTGCTCATCCTTTTTTAGTACAAAATTATCCGATCGTAGAGTTCCGATTGCTGTTTCAGATATATTAGTAGTATATGGGCTTCTTCTTGAAAGCGCGAAATAAGTTCCTTCACATCCATAGCCAACACTTTGTGCCGGCCAATAAGCGATAGTTTCCGGCGAATCGTTCCAGGCGGTTCCTGTTTTTGTCCAGTTAGTAAGATTACCGGCTTCAAAACCGGGGTTAATTATTCCGTCATAAACGTTATAAAATGCCTGCCGAATTTCGTTTGTCATTCCTATAGTCAAATAAACATCATACTCATAAGTAAAATTTGTAATTATTTGAAAAAAACCAAGAGAACTGAAATGCGAGCAGTTGCCTCCTTCGTTTCCGGGACTACCAACATCAACGTAGTAATATCCAAAATATTCTGTTTCGGGCGTGTAAACTCCCATTCCCCAACCGTTTTTAACGTAAGCCGCCCAGTATTCTGTTTTGTAATCATGATTTATATCGGCACCAATACCGGTAGGAATTCCCGGCGGTTTATAATTTGTAAGTGTATTGTAAGACCATGGTGTTTCGCTACAGTAAGTTAATCTGTCAAAATATGAATCAAGAAAAGTCGCGGGAAGCTCCTGACCGTGCATAACTCCGTTACTCGGACCAGAATAACACATTCTGAAAGTTATATGCGCAACATTGCTTTCAAGAGAAATCCACTCTTCCATAAAACAGTCTTCGATAAGCTCGCGTCCCGCCCAATTACGTGGATGCGAGCGTGCGTAAATTGTGTTGTTTTCGTTAACAAAATTTAGAAGTTGAGGTTTGTCATTACGCCAGCTTCCTCCCTGGACTGGATTCCACCGCCAAGTGTTACCCGTCCACTCTGAACCATCTAACCATCCATAATACGACTGTTGGATTTCGCGACCTGCATCCATATAATTAACAAAATTTCTCACCGGTGAAATTTCGGAAAAGTAGCCGATAGTCGCTCCGTAATTAGTGATAACGCCAAGTTTTATTTCGCTATTTTGGATGTAAGAAAATCTTTCATCCGGCAAAGCGAAAGCAGAAGCTGCCGTTAGAATTATTGCAGCCAACGCTATGAGAAAAAAAGGTATGAAGGTGCGAAAGTGCAAAGGTACGAAGGTGCAAAAGTGTGAAGGTGCGAAGGTGCGAAAGTGTGAAGGTATGTGATTGTGTGGTTGTGCTTTTTTCATTTTAGTTTTGCTTTGTTAGTTTGTTTCTTCAAGGACTTTAAGGACTTAAAAGACACAAAGGACTGTAAATTAGCGCCCTTTTTACTCCCCTTCTAATCCCCTCTTGAGAGGGGTGGCGCAATGCGCCGGGGTGTGTTATGAAAGGGGGCCCGCCAAGGCGGGGTGGTTCTCCGTCCTTTTAGTTTTTATAATTATACGTTAATATTTTATTTTTTTCTACAACAAAATAATCAGTATTAACACTATTTTTTCATTCTGTTGGAGAAGTCGGTAGTTCGTATATTCCTGACCTCTGACACCTGACCTCTGACACCTGACTTCTGTCCTCTGTCTTCTGTCCTCTGTCTTCACAACTCACTATTCACTGCTCGCACTTGGAAGTGCGGCTTACCTCTGTCCTCTGACACCCGATCACGGATTACGGATTACGGATCACGGATTACTTCTTTCCCCTACTACGTCAAGCAATCCTATTCCCGCGTCCGTGCCGATCGTTTCGATTGTTAATGAATCTGCCGAAATGAATTTTCCAAGATCTATTTCAATAACATTTAAAGTTCCAGCTTTAGGTTTGACGGTAAGACTTGAAGCCCAGAATTTCGATTGCGGAAATGATGGCGGTTTTCCTTCATCAAAATCCGCGTCTGCTGCTTTCAATAATTTTAGCAACCCGAACCTGTTTTCCCGTTCGTCCTGCGCTGTTGACATAAGATCTCCCGGAACACGTCTCGGCCACCAATCAACATCACCCGGGAAATACAGTTCTCTGCTGTAAATTATTTCTTTATTTCCGCGCACAGTTATCTTTGCGATTTTGCTGAACATTTCGTTATTATCAATAATAGAAAACATTAAGATATAAAGCTTTTTAATTTTTTTCCCTTTTAGATTTACTTGCAGAGAAGGCTTTCCTATTTTCGCGCTAATCGGAACAAACTGCCTATCCGTAAAAGTAAAATTCAGTCCCTGTATTTCTTTTACAGTTAAATTTGTAACTCCTGCAAGTCCTGACATAAGACTGTGAGTCCCCCACGGTATCGGTCCGTGATAAACTCTGTTATTTCTCATCTCTCTCCACTTATTTTCCGGAACTGTTTCCGCGTCAATTGGAATTTTAACAAATTCGGATTTTTTATTTACAGTTAAAACTAGGTCAAGTTGCCCCTGATTTTGAGGTAAAATTAATTTCGTGAAATTGTCTCTTGAAGATAACTTATCAAAAGCCGTTTTGGGAATTTTTAATGAAAATTCTTTTTCGTTTCGAGCGGGAATACTTATTTCAAAAATCAAATTGGTTTCGGCAACAAAAAGCCGGGCTTTTCCTTTAATTAGTTTTTCGGTGTTATTGCGAATGAGTAAATCAACGTTTCTTGTAGGAGTCCACGCTTTAGCGTGTTTGTTGGTTATAACACACCCCGCCCCATCGGAGATGGGATTTCCCACAACGTACCCCTCAAACCTCGGTAAAATAGTTAAATCTACCGGCAGCCAGAACTCCACATTATTTTTCTTTTCACGACATTTAATAAAAAAAGTTCGTCGCGAAAAATTTAACTGCCCAAGTCTGCCGAATTTTAAGTAAGGCGCAAGCAAGCCGCACTGGATCTTGGCATGGATTTCAGAAAAATCTTCTATTTCATGATTCATAACTCCATGCTTCGTTGAATTTAGCTTGACACCTTTTTTACCGCAAAGCGGTTTAGGCATATAGCCTCGTGCTTTAGCGCGAGGTAGTTTTTCGATTGATGAATGCACACTGAAAGTGTGCAGGAGTTTATTGGAAATGCTTATCTCCATCGCCCCTTCAGGGCGGACTATTTGGTTTGATCCTATCCCCGAGCTAAAGCACGGGGCTATATGCCTTTGCCCCTCCAGGGCAGAAAAAATGTTGTAACGGTCATCAACAGAAACGATATCAACACCTTTTAATTTCAATATAAATTCCTCACCTTCGGCTATAGATTTTGGGTGATCTATTTCAAAATCAACCGGTTCGGAAATAATTGTAAAAATTGTTTTTTTGCTCGCGGGAATATTTACTGAAAGTTCAATATATCCCACACCCGGCTTTACGGAAAAATCTGATTTCTTACCATTAACAAGCACAGAAGAAATTGTAGAAGGTATAATTTTCCATCGTAG
>JAUVKG010000266.1 GCA_030596365.1 Chlamydiota bacterium
TGTTACGCTTGAGCTTGCGTTTGCAGGTATAGTAAGTGTATTAACCGGGATGGTTTCTCCGGAATTCCAAATGATTGATGAAAAATCATCAACCGATGATAACTGCCATTGACTTGCGAGAAAAGGAGAACCACCAGCATCGTTATAAGGTGTAGCAACAAATTGTATCGGTGCTGTAACAATGTTTAACGCAGCCGGAGAGATATTCAAAGGTGTATCCGGCCTGGTAGCAGCCATAGTGTAACCGAGTGCGGAATCTCCGAACCCACCCCAGTCATTTGTAATCCATGCTTTTAACCAGTAATAATAATAAGTATCAGATACTGTTGTTGTATCGTCAAAACTGCCGGTAGTCAACTCCGGCGAATTAGTAATTGCCGTGCTGCTGTCATTTGTAATACTTCTCCAAACCTGATATTTATTAACGCTATTAACTTTGTTCCACGTTACAACGACTTTATTAGAATAAGTTCCCTGCGAAGCGGAAGGGTTAATTGTAGGTGTTTCGGTTGAGCCTACACGAATATAATCAATTTCAAAAGGAATGCCAACGTCGTCGTCACCCATATAAGGGTCTACACGGAATGTTACTAAAGTGCTGTCCCAATCAGGAATTGCGGACATATCACATTGATAAATATGAAATTCGCCATCTATAGGCACTATTCCGTCCGAAATGATTAAACTGCGTTCCTCAGCAATAGCCGGATTATCAGAAGTGCCGAAGAATATTTGCATTGCGCTTGTAAAAGAATCGGATTGTTTAAGACGAAATTCAACAATTGGATTTATACTCAAATCAACGGGTGTTACTCCGGATTTAGTAAAGAAAGGATCGCCGTTAGTAGGCTCGCCGGACAAGATTCCATCCGCAACATTTGAATTTCCGATGTTTGAAAATATCCAGGATTCAAAATCATCATCTGTGCTCCATTCCGCGATGCTTGTATAATTAAAAAGCGGGTCAGGGTCAACTATAGTATCAGCTATTGCGATATTGCCTATGAAGAGAGTAAAAGCAGCGATTAGAATTAAATTAATTTTTTTCATTTTTTTCTCCTTTGTTGGTTAGTGTTTTATTTCACTATTGTCCGGTTAAATGTTTGAAAACCACATTGGTTTCATTTCGCAATATTATTTTTTTTTGCCACAAAGGCACTAAGACACGAAGAATTTAATCGTTTAACATTATTATAAGAAATAAATTTTATTTTTAATCTCTAATATTGGACTTAGATATTTGTATTTATAAAAACAATTTTCTTTGTGCCTTTGAGTCTTCGTGGCTATTTTTATTTTATTAAGTGGGACTCGAATGTGTATTTCCCCGAACCGATATTATGTTCTTTGAAACCCGATTCTTCATTGCCGTCCGGAACAAAAACTTTTGCTGTTGTATTCGGAGGGATTTCCACTTCAAGAACAAATTTTTCGTTTTCTATTTTCCAATCAGAAGATATTTTTCCATATATGGATTCAAAATCCGCTTTGGCGAAAGTTAATCCTCCACCCGGCCACGGCTGAACAATAATTTTTTTATAACCTGAGCTTGTTTCGTCCTGTTTTATACCAGCTACTGTATTGTACATCCAGTCCCCAATTGCTCCATAAGCGTAATGATTGAATGAGTTCATCATTTCATCTTCATCATTTGAAAAAGCTGCTTTTGTGTTTATAGAACCATCAGGTTTAATTCCGTCCCAGCGTTCCCATATTGTTGTCGCGCCTTTTGTGATAGGGTATAACCACGAAGGGTATTCTGTTCTGTTTAGCAACATATATGCTAAATCATTATAGCCGAATTTTGTAAGAACATGACAAATAAAAGGTGTTCCAACAAAACCTGTGGTAATATGACCGAATTTTCTGACATCGTCAGCAAGTTTTTTGGCTGATTTTTCTTTTAAGTTTTCCGGAACTAAATCGAATGCTAATGCAAGCAGATAAGCTGTTTGTGTATTTGAAGTTACTGTTCCGTTTGGAGTTATAAATTCATCCTGAAAAGCTTTCTTAATATTATTGTAAAGTTTTTCATAAGTCTCGGTGTCATCTTTCTTATTTAACACTTTCGCGGTTCTTATTAATAATGAAGTCGAGTAAGCAAAAAATGCAGACGAAATTATTTCCTTACATGTCGTTGCGCCGGGATAATCAGACCGATCAGTCGCAAAAGCCAGCCAATCGCCGTAATGGAAACCTGAAGTGAACAGGTAAGAATTGCCCGCTTCTTTTTTCATATAATCCACCCATCGTTTCATGCTTTCGTATTGATTTTCCAAAATACGAACATCACCATACTTCTGATAAATCACCCATGGAACAATCGTGGCAGCATCTGCCCATGCAGCACCACCGGCACCGCCTTCACCCAGAACGGGAAGATAAGGCACAATATGTGTTGCCGAACCATCATCGAACTGATCTGCTTCCAAATCTCCAAGCCATTTTGTGAAAAATGACGCGACATCCATGTTGAAAGAAGCTGTTTCCACAAATACCTGCGCGTCACCTGTCCATCCCAGTCGTTCGGCCCGTTGAGGACAATCTGTAGGGACGTCGAGAAAGTTATCTTTTTGTCCCCACAAAATATTTTGTTGTAATTTATTAACAAGAGGATTAGAACATTCAAAGCTGCCGGTTACTTCCATCTCTGAATGAACTACGATTCCAACGAAATTATCTAAATCCGGTTCTCCCGGGAATTGATCAACAGCGACATATCGAAATCCCTGGAAAGTGAAATGAGGTTCAAAAATTTCTTCTTCGTTACTTTTTAATGTATATTCAATAGTTTGTTTCGCGCCTTTAAGGTTTGTGATATAAAAATTGCCTTCAGGGTCAAGAATTTCAGCATGCCGAAGAACAACTTTATCACCGGGCTGTCCTTTAACTTTAAATTTAACCCAGCCAACCATGTTCTGTCCGAAATCTAAAACTGTTTCTCCTTTTGGAGTTTTAATAATTTCTATTGCCTTAACTTCCTGAATCCTTTTTACCGGCGGTCCTGCCTGCGCAATTAAAATATTTTTTGAATGATCAAGTGTTTCAACCTGATTCCAATCGCTGTCATCAAAATCAACTGAGCACCATCCGGCCTTTTCAAGCCGGGCGTCATAAGTTTCTCCGTTATAAATGTCAGAAGAAAGTATTGGGCCGGTAGAACTTTTCCAGGTAGAATCCGTGACAATTATTTCCGTTGCTCCGTCTTCGTATTCAATTTTTATTTGCATTAGCAGGGCGAGTTTATCACCATAATAATTCCGGTTGTCTTTTACCCAGCCGGCAAGATGGCCTCGGAACCATCCATCTCCAAGAGTTGCCGCGACAGCATTTTCGCCTTTTTCTAATAAATCGGTTACATCATAAACCTGATATTGCAAACGTTTATTGTAAGAAGTCCATCCCGGAGTGAAAAGAGCATCACTGAGCCTGTTGCCGTTAATTTTCAATTCATAAAGGCCAAGTGAAGTAACATACACTCTCGCGGATTTTATTCCTTTATCAAGAGCAAATTCTTTGCGGAATAATGGACATGGCCCTGCTTTTGAAATGTCTTCTTCAATTAGGGAATGAATCCATTCAGCTTTCCATTCCGCGGGACTCAACAATCCCATTTCCCAGAATGCCGGTTTGCTCCACGCGAATTCTTTTTCGTTAGTCCAGACACATACCCGCCAATAAAATCTCTGAGACGATTTCGGAGCTACCCCTTCATATTCCACATGAACGGATTTGTTGGAGGAAACTTTTCC
This sequence comes from Chlamydiota bacterium, assembly GCA_030596365.1. GTDB lineage: Bacteria > Auribacterota > UBA3054 > UBA3054 > B51-G9 > B51-G9. Next base: position 3,753 of record JAUVKG010000266.1, read on the forward strand.
GCTATCCCAGATCAACTTTTCTGCATTAAGATTTTCCAAAGAGTCCGCGACATGAATTCTATAAGCCGTCTGCATTACGTATTTTTCATTGGAGACGATTTGCCAACTTAATCGCGGAATAATAACATCAATTCCGATTGGATTAATTTTGTACTCAGTTTTCAGGTTCTTTATTTGCATGTTTGTAGTAGTTAATAGCTAATGGTTATTAGTTATTAGTTAATAGTTAATAGTAATTATATCAATTAATTCATCCCGATTAATCGGGATGAATTTAAAATTTTAAATTTATACCGAGCGGGTTAGCGCCTCGGGATTAATTTTCTCCGGTAATAAATTATAAATAATAAATTATAAATAATAAATAGACACGGCTCAGGGATTCCAACTCCATATAATGTGACTTCAGCTGTTCCACCACTGCCGGACAGAGTTATTACATTTGTATATCCTCCTGCTTCAATCGGCGAGAAGGTAACGAGGATACTGTCGTTGGTTCCAGGCACAGCATAATAACTATTTGTTGCCAGGCTGAAAGGCGATTCTATTCCGCTGATGATACCTTCAACTATTCCACCGCCTGTATTCGCTATTTCTAACGACAGAGATTTATTGTTACCATTAACGACTTCACCAAAATCGAGAAAATTGTCAACATCCAATTGCGGAGATGAAACACCGGTTTCTTCATTCGCGAAACCTGCGATGTACATTCTATTGTTTGCTTCGTCAGGTGTGACCATTACAGTAAAAGTACCGTTTTCATCAGCTACATAATCATACTGAATGATTATTCCGCTGCCTAATCCGAACTGATTAACATTAATCAAATCTACAGCACCGCCATAACTGCTCGGGAAAGTTATTGCGGCGTATGTTGAATAAGCCTGTGAATATAAATATATAGTATTTGAAGAGT
>JAUVKG010000046.1 GCA_030596365.1 Chlamydiota bacterium
CCAAGCGCCTAAAAATTAATGAAAACCGGCGCGAAAGCAAACTAAAATGATTTTTGTAAAAATATGCGGAATCACAAGGCTTAAAGACGCAATAATTGCGGCCGACCTAGGCGCGCGTGCGTTAGGATTTAATTTTTATAAAAAATCAAAAAGATACATTCAACCTAAAAAAGCAGTTAAAATAATTGAACAGTTACCCGGGCATATTTTAAAAGTTGGTTTGTTTGTAAATTCACCTAAAGATGAAATTGAAAATATAAATTCAAGGCTTGATCTTGATTTATTACAGTTTCACGGTGATGAGCCACCGAATTTTTGTGAAAAATGGGGTGATAAAGTTATTCGGGCTTTTAGAATTGAAAGTGAAAATCAACTTGAAGAAATAAAAAAATATTCATTCGCAAGAATGATAATCATTGACGCAGCAATTGCCGGACGATTTGGTGGAACGGGTGAATTATCGGATTGGGATCTTGCTGTTAAAGCAAAAAAATATGGTATCCCGCTACTACTCGCCGGCGGATTAACACCTAAAAATGTCAGCGAAGCAATTCAAAGAGTAAAACCTTTCGGTGTTGATGTTGCAGGCGGAGTAGAAAGTTCTCCTGGAATAAAAGACAAAGAAAAGATAAGAGCATTTATGCATTCTGTGCGCAGGGGGCAGGGACATTAGTCCCTGCTGAGGAAATTTGCTTCTTTGTCGCAAATTTATTTTCTATGTGTTTACATGCTAATTATTCGCTAAGTAAACTTCGAGCAGCAAGCATTTTAATGAATTTAATATAACGTGACAAATAAGTTTATTAAAACTAATCGGTCTAATAATGAATGTTGAATTAATGAACAAACGGATCTGGGTGAAAGGAATTCTTGTTGAATGCCCTCTCGGCAAACCTTTGACCGACTGTCCGGCAAATGCTTTAAGAAATTTGCCACTTGAAGAGCTCATAAAAGCAGTGAACGATATGACGGCAGATCAGCTTGAAATGGTAATTAAATACCACAACGATTGTATGGAAGAAAGATTAAAACGATATAATAAGGTTTAAGAAACCCCCCGCTCTTCGAGCCCCCCTCCTTTATAAGGCGGGGAGTTAATAGATAAACATCCGATTTAATAAAAATCAAGAAAAATAATTTACAATGAACACTCCTGAAAGATATCAAGAAAATGATAAATACAGGTTTTTTTTCGAAAAGTCTGCTGACGCAATGCTCGTCATTGAAGGTTATAAGTTTGTTGACTGCAACAAAGCTGCTGTACAAATGCTTCAATATGATAACAAATCAGAAATGATAAATATAAATCCTGCAGAATTATCTCCCGAATACCAACCTGACGGAAAAAATTCTGAAGTTAAAGCGAAAGAAATAATGGATATTGCTTACGAAAAAGGTTCTTATTTGTTTGAATGGATACACAAGACAAAAAGTGGAGAAGAAATTCCTATAGAAGTATCATTAACCGCAATATCAACTGAAAACAAAAAAATTCTTCATACTGTATGGAGAAATATATCCGTAAGGAAAAACGCTGAAAAAGAACGTAATAAGCTAAAACAAAAGCTCTACATTTCACAGAAAATGGAGGCTATTGGCTTGATGGCCGGAGGGGTTGCCCATGATTTAAATAATATTCTTTCCGGAATAGTAACTTATCCGGAAGTTTTGATGTATAATTTACCTCCGGACAGTTCTATGCATAAGTCGCTAAAAATCATTATGGAATCCGGAGAGCGTGCTGCGGCAATTGTAGCTGATCTTTTAACTGTTGCCCGTGGAATTGCGGCATCAAAAAAAACATGTGAATTAAACAAACTTATAGCCGATCATTTAACATCACCGGAACAGATATATTTAAAAAAGCAAAATCCAAACGTAACTCTCAACATTAATTTAACGACAGAAGTATTAATGATAAATTGCTCACCAATTCATATAAACAAATCTATTATGAATCTTCTGGTTAATGCGTACGACGCAGTAAACAGCAATGGTATTATTAAGATAACAACTACAAGAAAATATTTAAATAACCCGGTGAGAAGTTATGATAATATTAAAAAAGGTTATTACGCTATATTAACTGTAGAGGATGACGGAATTGGCATTTCTAATGAAGATATAGACCGAATATTTGAACCTTTCTACACAAAAAAAATCCTTGGCCGAAGTGGAACCGGACTCGGTTTATCTATTGTATGGAATACAGTTGAAGATCACAATGGATACATTGATATATCCACCGGTCAATTTGGAACTACATTTAATTTATACCTCCCTACAGCAGACAATCCTGATATCAACGTAACGCCGGGAACAGTTAACGCAAATTACGCTGGAAACAAAGAGAGAATTTTAATAATTGATGACGAGCTTATACAACGTGATCTTCTTTGCAGTATTTTATCAATGCTCAATTATTTACCGGTTGCCGTGTCGAGTGGAGAAGAAGCAATTGAATATTTAAAAAGCAATTCTGCTGAATTAATTATTCTTGATATGATTTTGGGCAAAGGATTGAATGGCAAAGAAACTTACGAAAGAATTATTGTATTTCATCCGGGACAAAAAGCAATAATTGTCAGCGGTTACTCCAACAATTCAGATGTTATAGAAACTCAATCGTTAGGTGCGGGAGCATTTATCAGTAAGCCTTATAATATCAAAACAATTAGTAAAACGATTCAGGAAGCATTATGAGCCTTAATATCGGTAGTCAAATCTTCTGTTTGGGGCGCTATCACCGCTTACAGAGAATTCAATTATATCGTTTTTTTTCTGAATGTTATCTGCCCAGTGAAAATCAAATGCAATTACAGAAGAAGTCATTCCAATAATTTCGCGTGGGATTTTTACTTCAAACTCATTGTCCGAATATTTGTAGTTTACATTACCGACTGTTTTCCAATTCCAACCGTTTTTTGTTTTTTTAACAGTTGTTGTTTCACTATTAAGAACGTTTCCGTTTACAATAAAATCATAACCTTCCCATCCCGTTTTTTTGTTTTGGTCGGTGTCAATAAATAGCATCATCCAATTTTTATCTGTATGCGGAGTGAGGGAATCGCGGGTAGTTACATAAAAATAAATGTTGCTTTCATCATAAGAAACTTTTGAAGCGATTATATCGTTTCTGCCGGTTTTATTTGTGTAATGAGTTTTACCGTATCCTCGAAAATCACGATGAGTTGTGTCACCGAGGGTATCACGGAATTCCGGACGCACATTTTTCCACTCTTCAAATTTTCCATCGATCAAGATTAATTTAGGCGGGGTTGCTTTTTCAGGTTTACGTACTCCTTTGTATTTTCTTATATTAGCGATAAGCTGATAATAATAGTTATCAGTATGTCCGCCTTTCATAGGTTCAATATCGCGACTGTATTCATGGTCATATTGGTCGACGAACAGTGCATCAGGATAGTAACTGTCTTTCTTAGCGGTATATTTGTACCATTCAAGAAACCGTCCCATTACCCATTCGTTCCATCCGGTTATAAAAATGAATTCCGGATTTATTTTATGAGCTTTTCCCCATTGTTCCTGAAAATTATAGCCGTAATTCACGGCGTTTTTTCGCGTATCTTTTTTGCCATTATGCCAACTTCTTCCCATTGCGCCTTCCTTGCAACTCATACAAGCCAAATCATTATTCATGGCGTTTTGTGCCACGCCAACCGCCATTTGCTCTGCATTACCTTCAGAATTATAAAAAACATGTTGAGGATACACGTTTAACCAACTCCATTGATTAGATTCCCATGGTTTAGCAAAATAGCTTCCAAGACACCATCTGAAAGTAAAGAAATTTGATATAACAGGATTATCTTTAAAATAAGTAGGATTGGCAAGAATCAACGGTTTACCTTTCCATATAAACCACAAATCTTTATATAATCCTTTTCCGTAAAAGTTTGTAGCAAGTTTATTTATTACTGTTGTCGGATCGCCGAATGGAGTTAAGAAGGCGATTTGCGGTGTTTTCCCGCCTTCATCTCTTATTTGCTTATATGTTTTGCATAATGCCATGTATTCATCACGAAAAGTAAACGGCGGATTACTCGTATCAAAAAGCACCACATCAACGCCCGCGTCAACAAGCATTGATGCATGTTTACGATTAATATAGGGATCTGTATTAACATAATAGCCGAGTTCGGGTTCACCCCAGTGATGAGTACCTAAAGGTCCCCATTTAGGTGACTTACCGGTTTGTTTTGATTCAGCGACAATTTTTGTTACATCATAAGGCCCCCCATGCTTAGTGTGATGCCATGTCCAATAAAAAATCCCGATAAACTTATTCGATTTTGTCTGACCGCAATCATCATAACCCGGAAGTTTTCTTCCGAGGGCGTCAGTTGCGACCCATGTATCGCTGAAAAGATCCCGTTTGACAAGTTTTTCTTCTATTTTTTTAATATCTAGAGGTACGAGTTTATGTTTTAATGTAGTACAGGCATCTTGGCTGTCATTTTTTTTGCCTGCATTGCATTCCCAAATTCTGAATCCTAAAGGTCGGCCATCAAAGTTCCGGCAAGTAGTTTCTCCGTTCACAAACTTTATGCCATTGTATTCATTAATAATTTTTCTATGAGTATGTCCTCCAAGAACGGCAATCACGCCATTTTTTTCGAATAAATCCAACAGTTTTTTTCTTGTTTCCCGTGGAAGATTGAAGTATTCATTTGTTTCATCCGGATTCTCTAAAAACACTGGATAATGTTGTAGAATAACCACCGGATTTTTTTCTTTTTTAGCCGAAGCCAAAGTTTTTTCCAACCATAGATCCTGCTTCTCTGTTTCACCTTCAACGGGCGATTTCCAAAGTTGTGAATTTACAACAATAAAAGTAATTCCTTTATTCTTGAATGAATAATAATCTTTTCCTATAATTTTCCGGTAACGATTTAATGTAGCTATAGTAGGATTGTTTCCAACATCATGATTTCCTGAAACCAGATAAGACGGCACAGTAAATTTTGAATTTACTTCCTTAAAATCTGAAAAAGATTGGTCGTCCGGGGAATTAACCAGATCACCGCAAACAACCACAAAATCGGGATTAAGTTCATTAATTTTTTCTACTGATTGTTTAAAAGCTTCAACATCGTGTCGATAACTTTTCCCGAATCCGAGTTGAGTATCACAGATTTGGGCGAAAGAAAAAGTGTTAGAATTTCCGGCAATCGAAATACCGGAAAAAAGGAGAGAGATAAGAAGTAATCGGCCCAGACATACGCCGGGCGCTAACGCGTAATCGGAAATTGGTAATTGGAGAAATAAGTTTTTCATGATGTTTGTTATTCGTTAATCGTTAATCGTTAATTGTTATTCGTTAATTTTACCACGCGATTCGCGTGGTGTTATTCGTTATTACTTCCATCCACCGAGTTTTTTACTTTTGGCACTATTTTCCAATTTTTTTAATTGTTTCGAAATAACATTAGCATTCTTACCTTTAGGATGGTTTACACGCATTCCGTAAATCCGCGCGAGACCGTTAGAAACCAGCAGTTCAGCAAGATTCTCACCCGAAGCTGTTTTAACGAAAGCAAAATATCGCGGTATTTTACTTGATCCTTTGGCATCATCCCATTTAGTAAACACGGTAAATTTTCTTTTTAAATTATCAGCTGAAAATTTTTTTGCTTTTTTGCCGATCTTTATTGCTGCTTTGGTTGATATTTTCCAATATTTTGCCTGTTCTTTAACGCGATTTTTGTATTTTAAATTTGTTTCCGGAGTATCCACAAAATACAGGCGAAAAATATACTCTTTCCCTTTATAAGAAATATGGAAACTATCTCCATCATTGTAAGAATTGGTCATAAGTTTACACTTACCCAACACTTCCCATTTTTCAGCTGAGACTAACAGTGGGATCATTAATATTAATATTAATATTTTCATAAACAATATTATATCAAATATTGTTTATTAATGTTAATTTGATTTTATAAAATTCAAATTCCTGAATACTCATCTTGTATTAGAAATGCGTCTTTGGTATAATAACAAAGATTTTAAAGTATAATTTTAAACATACATCTCTGTTCACGAAGCAAATTTATTTCTGCGGAATTAAGGAGATTATTTATATATCAATTAATTATGTCTCAAGATAAACATAACCATCATGTGGTAATAGTTTCGGGATTTTCTGATTCAAGAAGCCGAAACAAAATCATCGCCAATTCTTTCGAAGAGATCGGCTTGATTCCTCATATCTATAAATATCCGGCTAAAGAATGGACTATTGATCGTGCGGCTATGATGCTTGGGGTTTTTATTGATACTGAAATTGTAAAAGATGAAACTAATATAGCTATAAGTTTTCTCAGTTACGAGCTTGGAAGTCTTGTAACACGCTATTACGTCAGTCACTACAAACTACTACCGGCAAGGCGGTGCATTATAATTGCTGATCCGTTTCATCCTTCCGACAAATACAGAGACAAAAAAATTGGCTGGTTGGGACGTCATCGTTACGGTGTTCCGCTTATACAGCTTGCAGAAGGTCCACGCGGTTTTCCTACTTATTGTGGGATTCCTCCAATTCCGTTCGGAGTAATTGTTACCGGAACCAAAGAGCCCAAGAAAGGTGGAATATATAACAATCAGGAAATTCACGATTCGCTTTATGTTCCTCGATATATGCTTAAAGAAGCACGGGAAGTTATTTATACTCCGCCGACTTGTAAAAAAGCGTTAGCGATTAAACCTGTACTTAAACTTGCGACCACATTCCTCCAGCATGGCTGGTTTAAAGGGAATTAAAATTATGCTTTTTAGTAATAGAAATAAAACAAATGTCGTAAATGTCGGCAACATTCCCATTGGTGGGACAAATTTTATTTCTGTGCAATCGATGACTAACACAGATACTCGAAATGCCGGAGATACTTTAAGGCAGATTAAAAAAATAAAGGAACTTGGCGGCGATATTGTTAGAGTATCTGTACCGGATGCGAAAGCGGCTGATGCTTTGCAGGAAATTGTAGTCAACTCTCCCCTGCCGGTAGTCGCCGATATTCATTTTGATTATCGGCTGGCATTAAAGGCTATTGAAACCGGCGTGGCAAAATTAAGACTTAATCCTGGAAATATCGGCAACATTGAAAATGTGAAATCGGTTGCCCGCGCGGCGAAAGATAAAAATGTTCCCATCAGAATTGGTGTGAACGCGGGAAGTCTTGAGAATGGTCTGGCTAAATCGGTTCTGGAAAGAAGGTTCTCGCTTGGAGAAGCAATGTGTAAAAGCGCTCTCGCTCAAGCTTCAATTCTTGAAGATTGCGATTTTCATGATATTGTTATCAGTGTCAAAGCGAGCCATGTTCCGGTAACATTTGAAGCTTACAAAAGGCTTGCAAACTTATGCGATTATCCATTGCACATCGGCATAACCGAGGCAGGTGCCGCGATGGCCGGAATAATTAAATCTTCCGTTGGAATCGGTTCTCTGCTCGCCGAGGGCATTGGCGATACAATTCGCGTTTCTCTTACCGGACCACCGGAAGAAGAAATAAAAGCGGGACGAAGAATTTTGCAGGCTCTTGGATTAAGAGCTTACGGTCCGGAAATTATTAGTTGCCCGACTTGCGGAAGAACGGAAGTTGACGTATTAAGAATCGCTGAAGAACTGCAGAAAGAAATCGAAAGCGACCTGAAGATCGCTAAAATAAATTGCACGATTGCCGTGATGGGCTGCGTGGTAAACGGTCCCGGCGAAGCAAGTTCAGCAGACATAGGATTTGCCGGTGGAAAGAACTGTGGAATTATTTTTAGAAAAGGTAAAAAAATAGGAAAAGTAACTGCAGAAAATGCAGTGGAAAAATTGATAGAAGAAATAAAGGCGTTTGACGTTTGACGTTTGACGTTGGATGTCCAATTTTTTATGGGAGATATGGGAGATATGGGAGGAACTCGAACATTGAATAACGAATAACGATTAACTAATAACTGATAACTAATAACTGATAACTATTAACCGATAACTAATAACGGATAACTATAATGGAAATTATAAAAGTTTTTAAAGAATGCAACGCTTTGCTTGAAGGTCATTTTATTTTAAGCTCAGGATTGCACAGTAATAAATACCTGCAATGTGCTAAAGTTTTACAGTATCCCGATATTGCAAGCATAATCGGCGAAGAAATCGCTGAAAATTTCGCTACAACTCAGGTTGACTTAATTGTCGGACCGGCAATGGGCGGCATTGTAATCGCTCAGGAAGTCGGTCGCGCACTGTCAACACGAACTATTTTTTCGGAGCGCGAAAACGGGAAAATGACTTTCCGAAGGGGCTTTGAAGTTAAGCCGGGAGAAAAGGCAATTGTTGTTGAAGACGTAATAACAACCGGTGGATCTGCGAAAGAAGTTGTTGAGATGTTAAAATCACATGGAGTAGAAGTAATCGCTGTCGCATCGATAATTGATCGCAGCAACGGTGAAGCGGATTTTGGTATCCCCTTTCATTCGCTTACAAAGGTAGAAGTAAAAACTTATAAACCCGAAGAATGTCCGATGTGCAAAGAAGGAGATGAAGCAGTAAAGCCCGGCAGCCGGGGATTAAAGTAATATAAATTTATGAAAGAAAAAATATTAAATGCGCTTACGGAAGCCGTTAATGAATTACTTGGAAGCTCCTGCGATGAAATAAAATTATCGCTAACTGTTCCCAAAGATAATTCTCACGGTGATTTTTCATCTAACGCGGCGATGATAATCGCGAAAAAAATTGGCAAAAGTCCTCGCGATACGGCTACCGTAATTGTAAATTCCCTGAATGAAAAAATATCTAATATCGCTTCATGCGAAATTGCCGGACCGGGCTTTATTAATTTTAAATTATCTGGAGACGCCGGTGCACAGATTTTTTTGCAGTTGTTTAATACCGGCGAAAAAATCGGTTTATCAAATACCGGCAACGGCAAAAGAGTAAATATTGAATATGTTAGTGCAAATCCTACGGGACCATTGAGCGTCGGCCACGGAAGAAACGCTGCTGTAGGTGATGTGATTGCAAATTTATACAAAGCAGTTGGTTACGATGTTACCCGCGAATATTATTTTAATGATGCCGGCAACCAGATGACCGTGCTTGCGAATTCTGTTCGCACGAGGTATTTGCAGTTACTTGGAGTCGAAGTTGAGCTTGACGAAAATGCTTACCAGGGAGAATACATTATTGACATTGCGCAAGCAATAAAAAATGAGCATAGCGATTTTTTGAAGGATACAGACGAACTTAATATTTTCAAAAAGTATGCTGTTGACGCAATGTTCGATATGATAAAAGTGTCTCTTAAAAAAATGTGCGTTGAACATGATGTTTATTTTAATGAACGCTCGCTTTACGACGACGGTAAAATTGAAGAAACGCTTCAGAAAATTGATAAGCTTGGACTTTCTTACAAAAAAGATGATGCAATATGGTTTAAAGCCATGCAATTCGGAGCGGAAAAAGATAGGGTTCTTGTCAAATCAACCGGCGAACCGACTTACCGTTTACCTGACATTGCGTATCATGTAGATAAATTCAAACGTAATTATGATTTGATAGTAGATATTTTCGGTGCTGATCATCAGGCTCAATATCCTGATGTTATCGCTTGTCTTAAAGCAATGGACCTGGACGAGAAAAAGGTTAAAGTTGTAATTTATCAATTTGTTACAATTGTAAAAGACGGTGAAGCTGTTAAAATGTCAACCCGAAAAGCTAATTATATTACGCTTGATGAACTTATGGATGATGTTGGTGTAGATGCCACACGTTACTTTTTTGTTATGCGCCGATTAGGAAGTCATTTAGAGTTTGACATAGAGCTTGCGCGAAAACATTCACTTGATAATCCTGTATTTTATGTTCAATACGCTCATGCGAGAATCAGTTCTATTTTCCGGCACTGTGCCGAGAAAAAGCCGGATATTTGTTTGGATAAAATTGATGCAGAAAATATAAATCCCGCATTACTAACCGAACAGGAAGAAATAGATTTGATTAGTCATGTAGCGCAGTTTAAAGACACTATTTCTATAGCGGCCAAAACTTGCGAGCCGCACAGGCTGACAGGATATCTTGAAAAGATTGCTGAACTGTTTCACAGATATTATAATCTTCATCACGTTGTTGTTGACGATGATGAAGTTACCAAGGCACGTCTTGCATTGGTAATACTAACACAAAGAGTAATTAAAAACGGCCTTGAAATTCTTGGAGTAAACGCTCCGGAGAAAATGTAAAATTTGTACTTTGACCTTTGGTTTTTGTACTTTGAAAAGATTGGAGTTGTTTTATGAATATTGAAAAGACAAATTTCGAGAAACTTGACGTATACAAATTATCTGAACAACTTTCTGACATAATATGGGATATAGTAATTGAATGGGATTATTTCGCAAAAGATACCGTTGGCAAACAATTGGTTAAATCTGCCGATAGCATAGGCGCTAATATAGCCGAAGGATCAGGACGCGGAACGGATAAAGATAATATTCACTTTATTAAAATTGCCCGCGGGTCGCTTTACGAAACGCAACATTGGTTAAGACGTTCTTACAAGCGGAAACTAATCATTGGAGAAAACATTAAACAATTACTTCCGATAATCAAGGAATTAGGTCCAAGATTAAACGCTTATATAACTTCTATAAAAAAGAAACAAACAATTTATTAACAAAGTACAAAGTACAAAACACAAAGAACCAAAAAATATGACAACAAAAAACATCGAAATCAAAGAATATCCGTTGCTGAAAAGCGGGAAGGTAAGAGAAGTTTTTGACCTTGGCGATTCGCTTCTGTTTATCGCTACAGACAGAATATCGGCATTTGACTGTATTTTGCCTACAGCCATTCCTGACAAGGGAAAAGTTTTAACTAACCTTTCGTTATTTTGGTTTGAGCTTTTGAAAAACGTGGTTGATAATCATCTTATCACCGCTGACATTTCTGAATTTCCAACTCCCCTGCAAAAGTATTCCGAACAACTTGACGGCAGATCAATGATTGTAAAAAAAGCAGAAGTATTGCCGGTTGAATGTATTGTTCGCGGCTATCTTGCCGGTTCAGGCTGGAAAGAATACCAGCAAGATGGAACGATTACAGGGATAAAACTTCCTGAAGGATTAGTTGAGTCATCCGAACTTCCTGAGCCTATTTTCACTCCATCAACCAAAGCGGACTCAGGACATGATGAAAACATACCTTTCAGCGAGATGGTTGAAATCATCGGTGAAGATCTTGCGACCCAAGTTCGTGACGCAAGTTTAACTTTGTATTCATCCGCACGCGATCATGCGAAGAGTCGGGGAATAAT
>JAUVKG010000393.1 GCA_030596365.1 Chlamydiota bacterium
AGCAGTTGAATATGCTGCACAAAATAATATTGATGTGGATGAAGAAATTTCGCGTTACATTATTCATGGCATTCTTCATTGTCTAGGTTATGAAGATATAATTGACAAGGATAGACGTGCAATGTTTAAACGCCAGGAAGAGTTATTAAGACAATACTTAACCACATAAGAAACATAAGAACCACATAAGAATAAAAAAATATTTGTATTAATAAAAAAAAGGCTTTATATTAACTTATGATCCCTTATGTCACTTATGTGGTTCAAGAAATTTAATGTAATTTGCACCTAATCCAATAATCCAATAATCCGGTACTTCAGTACTCCAGTACTCCATTTTTTATGAATGCTGAACTTTTTATCTTATTAGTAAAAATTATTATATGGTTGGTTTTTATTTCCCTTTCCGTTTTTTTTGGAATGGCGGATTCGGCTTTGAGCGGACTCAAAGCACGTGAAATTTTCGAGTCGGATCAGGGGAACCGTAAAACTATAAATTTGTGGCTTAAAAAAGGCACTGATATTCGTTTGGCTTTAGCTGTATGGAAAAGTATTTTTCTTGCCTGTGCTATTCTCTCAACAGTATTTTTATGCTCGGATGCAAGTTATGCTTTAAGCCTTGCGTTAAGAGCTGTGTTTTTGTTTTTGGCTACTGCACTTACGGCTTTGATTTGCAATTTTCTTCCGCGGTTGCTTGCTGCAGATGTGTCTGATCAATCAATTTTCAGAGTTGTTAAAATTGCGGGCTTTTGGACTGCCGGTACACATTATTTCAATATTGCTATTGCAAAAATCGCAAGTGCGATAGCGCTTATGATGGGTTCGAAAAACGGAATGACTATATTTGAAAATGAAACAGATGATTCTGCGCTTTCAGAAATGGCGGAGAAAGATGCTCCGCTCGAGGCAGAAGAACATGAAATGATAAAATCTATTTTTGAATTTGGCGATACAGTCGTTCGTGAAGTTATGGTCCCGAGAACAGAAATGGAAGCCGTATCTGCTACGTGCCGTCTTACTGATGCAATAGAAACTGCTCTTGAGGCAGGGCACTCGAGATTACCTGTTTATGAGAAAAATGTCGACAGCATAATTGGTGTTTTTTATCTTAGAGATGCTTTAAAATATTGGAAAATCCGTGATGAGGATAAATTACCTGAATTGTCCAAAATAATACGCAAACCGTTTTTTGTTCCGGAAACTAAAAAAGTAAACGAACTGCTGAAAGAATTTAAAGCTGCTAAAATTCAACTCGCAGTTATTATTGATGAATATGGCGGCACGGCAGGTCTGGCAACACTTGAAGATCTTGTTGAAGAGATCGTCGGCGAAATCCATGATGAATTTGATGCCGATGAAGAAGAACAGTACGAACAGATTGGCGAAAACACATTTATAATTGATGCCGGAGTACTTGTTGATGATGTTAATGACGACTTGGGGATTCATCTTCCTGAAGAAGAAGATTTTGACACAATAGGTGGTTATGTAATGTACAAACTCGGCCATATGCCGAAAGAAGGAGAAACAATTTCCAACAAGGAATTTGTTATAAAAATTGTGAAAGTAACGGATCGGCGTGCCGAAAAAATCGAGCTGACTCGTTTAATAGAAAAAAAGGGAAATAAATGAAACGTTTGAGAAGATATTTTATTGCCGGGCTTGTTGTTGCTATGCCTGTTGTAGCAACATTATGGTTAATTACTTTTTTGTTTACAAAATTACCGTTGCCGCCTGAGGAAGTGATTAGCAGAATACTTAGCGGAAGTATGCCTATATGGGTTTCGACACTTATTTACAGAACGTTTGTTATCATCAGTTTTTTTGTTATTATTACTTTACTTGGAGCTTTTACTACCAGAACTCTCGGAGCAAAAATAACAGCTTTTTTTCAAAAACTTCTCGAACGAATTCCTCTTTTTAATAGAATTTATAAAGTGCTTCATCAAATTACTTCGGCTTTGTTTGGTCCCGGGAAAAATGTGTTTAATAAGGTCGGTATAATTGAATATCCCAGGAAAGGAATTTACACATTAGTTTTTATTACAAATAAAACAGAAGAACGTTTTGGAAATTACATAAATACTTTTTTTGCTAATTCTGAAAGTGAAAAAAAAGATAAATTTTTGAATGTCTTTTTGCCTACAACACCAAACCCTACTTCAGGCTTCTTTCTTATTTTGCCTGCGGATTCAGTTAAAATTCTCGATATATCAGTCGAAGAGGCATTGAAACTTATAATTTCAGGGGGCGCAGTTCGACTTGATGAGTCAACTTTGGAGATGTAAAATGGATAAATCAAGAATTGAATATCTTGCTAAACAACACGATTACAGCCTGATCGCTGAAGAACTTGCTTCGCTTCATCCGGCTGATATTGCCGAATTCCTTGAACATCTCGATTCAAAAGATCAAGCTGCAATACTTAGAGAACTTGACGCGAGTGCCGGTGGTGATGCTTTAAGCGAACTCGACAGCGAAGATAGAGAGGAACTTCTTGAAGAAATCGATCCGGCTCAACTTGCCAGACTTGTTAAAACTCTTCCCGCGGATGACGCCACTGATATTCTTTCAGAAGCGCCGGATGAAAAAAAAGATAAAGTGCTTCACAGCCTCTCGCCGGAAGATTCTGCTGAAATTAAAGAACTTCTTAAATATGAAGATGATTCCGCAAGCGGAATTATGGACCCGGAACTACTCGCTGTCCAAGAAACATGGTCGGTCGGACAAACATTAGATGCTTTAAAAGTTCTTGATACAGATGAACCTATTTACTATGTCTATGTTGTTGATTACCTAAACAGACTTGTTGGCTTTGTCAGTTTGCAAAACCTTATAAAAGAAGATGACTCCAGACCAGTCGGCTCGATTATGGATAGACATGTTATTAGTGTGCAGCCGGATACCGATCAGGAAGATGTTGCTCAACTCGTTCAAAAATATGACTTGATGGCCATTCCCGTTGTTGACAAAGATGGAAAACTGAAAGGTCGGATTACCGTTGACGATATTATCGATGTTATAGAACAGGAAACAACAGAAGACTTTTTTCGGCTCGCA
>JAUVKG010000417.1 GCA_030596365.1 Chlamydiota bacterium
TATGGATTGATACTTAAATGGGTTTTCAGTCAGAAGTTAATTAGACAGCACTCGAAAAGGGTGGAACCAACAACGAAAAAGGTTGATTATTACCATCGTTTTGTGTCGTTTGTCGCAAAAAATGTACCGCTCTTTGGGCACCCCTCCTAAAACAGGAGGGGAATTAGGCTAATTGCTTGCGCCGCTTTGCTGCTGTACCCTTTTCGTAGGTCAGCAAATAAATACCTTTGACCTTTGACCTTTAACCTTGAACATGAATACATGTTACTTCGTTAGGCCTTTGACTTTTTTATCTTTACCTACTTGTCAAAAATTTGTCATTTTGGTATTATTTCTCTTATGATACAACAGAAATTACTGTTGACGAAAATGATTGATAATAAGCGCCTGACTGCTATTTGCGGCGCGTTCGGCACGGGAAAAACCGAAGTTTCGGTTAATATTGCGCTGAAGCTTTCCGAAGAGCAGAAAAAAAAAGTGATTCTTGTTGATCTTGATATCGTGAACCTTTATTTTAGATCCCGCGATAAACGACACGAACTCGCTAAAAAAGGAATAAAAGTTATCTCCGGTGCAGCCGGATTTGAAAATGCTGACCTGCCGGCGCTGGCACCTGAAATACTTGAAGCTTTTGCTCAAAAAGACATGCTGGTAATTTTTGATCTTGGCGGGAGCGATTACGGCGGAACTGTACTTTCAAGATTCAATGAATATCTTAAGGATGAGCAAATAAATTTATGGCTTGTCGTAAATCCTTTTCGTCCATTTAATGAAACAAACAATGACACAATCGCGATGGCGAAACAAATATCCCAACGCGCGCGTGTGCCTGTTACAGGAATTATTGCAAATCCTCATCTCATGAATCAAACGACTCATGAGAAAATATTAAGTGGATTTGAGCAAATAAAACAGATAAAAAATTACCCTTTAAAATTTTTGACTGTAATGGAAAATTATTACAAACCGGAAATGGAAAAGGAGTTTGAAGTTCCAATAATGGTCTTATCAAAAAATATGATTCAACCATGGGAATAACAAATAATAATCAAAAATACAATGCCGAAAATCGAAATTAGCAAAAATGTTTGTAAAGGATGCGGCTTATGTGTACGCATCTGTCCGAAAAATGTTATTATCATAAGCAAAGGACTTAACGATAAAAGTTATCATCCGGCAGAATATCTTGGCGAAGGATGCATAGGCTGTAAGTCATGCGCTTTGACCTGTCCGGACAGCGCTATCGAAGTTTACAAATAAAACCGGGAATGATACGATGAGTAAAAAAGTTTTAATGAAAGGAAATGAAGCTGTTGCGGAATCGGCTATTCGCGCCGGATGCAAATTATATTTTGGTTATCCGATTACTCCGCAAAGTGAAATTCCGGAATACATGTCAAGAAAGCTTCCGAAAATCCCCGGGGGCGCGTACATTCAGGCGGAAACTGAAGTCTCCGCAATCAATATGGTTTACGGCGCTACATCAGCCGGAGCAAGAGCAATGACTACTTCTTCTTCTCCGGGAATAAGCCTGATGATGGAAGGAATCTCTTATATCGCTTGCGCGGAAGTTCCATGTGTAATTGTTAACATTATGCGCGGCGGACCGGGACTCGGTAACATCAGTCCCGAGCAAGCCGATTATTTTCAGGTAGTTAAGGGAGGAGGTCATGGCAATTACAAACTCGTAGTTCTTGCACCGTCTTCAGTTCAGGAAATGGCGGATTTGACTTATGAAGCGTTTGATATTGCGGACAATTATCGGGTTCCTGTGATGCTTGTCGCAGAAGGTAATCTCGGGCAAATGATGGAACCGGTGGAGTTTAAAGAATTTAAAACTGAATTTATTGATAAATCAGAGTGGGCACTTACCGGAATTAAAAATAACGATCCAAAAATCATTACTTCTATTCTCCTCGATCCGGAAATTATGGAAAAGCATATTCATAAACTTTATGAAAAATATGCTTTAATAGAAAAAAATGAAGTTAGGTCCGAAGAATATCTCGCAGATGACGCGGAAATAATTATTATAGCTTACGGCTTAATTTCACGAGTGGCGAGAAGTGTTGTAGATAAGCTGAGAGCAGAAGGAATAAAAGCAGGAATATTACGTCCGATTTCTCTCTTCCCCTTTCCTAATGAAGCTATAAAATCAAAAATTGAACAGGTCAAATTTTTCTTCGTGTGTGAAATGTCTATGGGACAGATGGTTGAAGATGTTCGCTTGGTTGTCAACGGAGCGAAACCGGTTCATTTCTTCGGAAGATGCGGCGGTGTAGTCCCAACGCCAACGGAAATGTATGACAATGTAAAAAAGCATATTAAATAATTGACCTAATTGATCTAATGAACACGAAAACACGCTAAAGCGTGGACTCCAACAAAAAATAAAAAGCAAGCAGTTGGAAAATAAATTGAAATTCGCGATAGCTAATTTCAATTTCCTCCGAGTGCCTGCAACTTAATCTGAATCGGCACGACAGTGGATAAAATATTTCAAAAATCAAAAGGACTGAATAATAAAACAACGCACTATTGCCCTGGATGCGGGCATGGTATTGTGCATAAAATGGTTGCTCAGGCACTTGAAGAATTGAATTTGCTCGAAAGAACAATTTTTATATCACCTGTT
>JAUVKG010000291.1 GCA_030596365.1 Chlamydiota bacterium
AAACGTATAGCTAAAGAAATGATGATAGATGAGAAGCATCTTGTAAGTATGAATCCGCGTCGTTATGGTTATTTAAGAATAGATTCAAAAAGTGGTAAAGCAGTTAAACAGGTGAATTTGACGGTTAATAAGGTTGAGTAAGACGCGCTTCCCAGCGCGTCATGGATTATTGGAATGATGGAATGATGGAATGATGGAATGATGGAATGATGGAATGATGGAATGATGGAATGATGGAATGATGGAATGATGGAATGATGGAAGGTGGGAACCCCCTGCAAACAAAGAAATTTCAGAAAAGCTTTGACAACCTATTTTAAAAACGCTATAATAACTTTTTTATGAAAACATCTACCATTACAAATACTAAAAATCATTTAAGCGCTTTGCTTAATTTTGTCAGGCATGGCGAAACAATTATTATTACAGACAGAGACCGGCCTGTCGCGCGAATTTGTCCGGCGCTTAACAATAATATTAGTTGTGAAGATAAACTTTCAATTCTTGAAAAACAGGGATTAGTGAAGCGGGCAGAAACGAAATTTGCGAAGAAATTAAAAGAAATTATAAAAATTGCCCCGCCAAAATCTAAAGGAAAAGCAAGTGTAATAAATGCTTTATTAAAGGAACGCGCGGAGGGGAGATGAAATTTTGGTATTCTTCAGCTATTGTTCCATTACTGGTTAATGAAACCGATACGAAATATGTTCAAAAAATCCTTGAAAATGATTCCGATTTGCTTGTCTGGTGGGGAACGGAAATCGAATGTGTATCGGCTATTGTAAGGCTTGAACGCGAGAATAAAATAGATTCAGATAATATTGAAACTGCTTTATCACGACTTGATGGTTTAAAAAAAATCTGGCATGAAATTCTTCCCGTAGAGCAAACGCGAACAGTTGCGCGAAGAATGTTACGGGTACATTCGCTTCATGCTGCTGATTCTTTTCAACTTGCTGCTGCTGTTTGCGCGTCTGACGGTCAGCCATCAACATTAGATTTTGTTTGTTTCGACAAACAGCTTTTGTTTGCGGCTGAACGCGAAGGATTAAAGACAATTCAAAGATAAATCAACATTTTTTGTCAATTGTGAAAGGAATTATTATAGCATCAGTTGTATTTTTTATTACTGCATTTGTCTTTGCGGTGAAAGTGCTTTCCAGCTTTTCGGATGGTGCGGAAGTTGCGAGAGTTAATTCTTGTGCGGCAGGTTTATCTTACGGAATGCCAACAAAAATGCTTTTAAAAATTTATGAAGTCATAACACTATCATCCCGCAGAAAAATACATTTTTGTATTTAAAAAAATTGTTTTGTCAAAACAATTAAAATTTAATGACCCCGGCATCCGCAGGGCACAGCAGAACTATTATTCCATAAGTAGCCTAAATTCAAAACAATTAAAAAATTAAATTTATTGACAAAACAATTATTGACAAAACAATTAACAATCAAATATTGCTTTTTGAAAAACTGAATATAAAATGTAGTGTTCATGGGCAATTCAACTGTTGATTTAAGGTCTATGGGATGGTATTGAAGTCATAAAGAAAAAGAAATTCAAAATGGCTGGTATTCAGGAACGCAACTTTGGTTTGTGTACGTGCGAAACTACAAATGTGTTTTTTTACGAAGGCACAAAACAAATAAAAATCATGAAAATTAAATTTGATGATATTATGGAAGCGTTTTTCTTTGTTAATGCCGGTGGATTGGCTAATCATATTGCTGTTTTGGATAATTCAACAGGAAAAGTTTGCTGGCATTCTGAAGATTCCGAGATAAATGAAATACCGGAAGGGCTTTTAGATTCGGAAGACGCGATAGAAATTCCTCGAAAAAACGAACTTTGTCTTGGAACTGAATTAGTGTTCGAGTTCGCAGGTGCTAAAATTCCGGATGATTATGAAAAAATTCAGGATATTTTTAACAACCGGGGAGCTTATTCCAGATTTAAGGATTTTTTAGAATCGAAAGAAATATTAGAAGAGTGGTACAAGTTTAAAGATGAATCGCAAAAAAAAGCGCGTCGTGAATGGTGCAAAGAAAACGAGATTGAACTTATTGATTAACAAAAAATTAAAATAAATATGCCCAAAAAAGGTTTTATATCAAACAAGTTGAAATCTTGGATAGATGCGAGAAAAAAATATCATTTATCTCACGCACAAATTCAAATGGCGCGTGAACTGGGAATGAATCCAAAAAGTTTCAAAAAGTTATCGGGTAATAAACAAGAACCATGGAAACTGTCTTTGCCGGCGTATATTGAGAAATTGCATGAAAAACGATTTGGAATTTAGTCCAATATTATTTGATACCGGCAGCTCTATTTTTGTCTTGTGCTTAGCAAAGAAAATTGGAACTTATATAAAATGAAATGTCCTGTTTGTAAATCAATCTTAATTAGTGAAAATATTGCCGGGGGTGAAATGTATTTTTGCCCGGAAAAGCATGGTGTTTGTATTAATGCTGATTACTTAGGCGATGTTATTCGCTCGCTTGCTGCACAATCAGGAACTCCTCACGCGGAAATAAGAGATGTTTTTCATTTATCCGGACCTGACCGTGCCGTTGACGAAAAGCGAAGTTGCCCTGACTGCGGAACAGAAATGAATACATTTAATTATGCATACAATTCCAATATTTTTCTTGACAGATGCTTTGAATGCGGAAATGTATGGATAGATGCAAAAGAATTCCCGCCACTTCTAAGTTATGTAAAAGGCAACCCTAAAATTGATAATCTTGTAAAAACTGTTTCAGAATATGAAGCAGCAAACATAGCGGAAAAAAGGAACACAGAAAATATGATATCCGCAAGCCGCAGCATGAATAATTTTGGAAACACTTCATTGCTTGGTTATATAGGCTGGAAATTAAAATCTAAAAGGACGTCCGTATTTGCTAAAATATTTTGGTTGATAATATTATTAACATTTGCGGCAATATCGATTTATATAGCACGGCACTGAAAAACAGCCCTGAAAGGGCGAAAGGAAAATTTCATTATGCCCTTACAGGGCGGGTTTGATGGGGGATCAAATTCACAGGGCGCCGTGCCCAACGATTAGTGGTGCCCTATGTTGTTTCCTTTTTACCTTACAGGCAAATTTTGAGATAATTCCTTTTCGAGTGCCGTCTAATTAGAGGGCACTCGAAAAGAAATTAAATTGTGTTTGACATTAAAACAGGATTTCGATATACTATTTACACTTTTTACGGAAAGTTAAAAAGACATTAATTAAAATAAAATGAACCGTGACAATATAGAATTGGTGGCGTGAGTTAGAACACGGTGGTCCGGTGAGTTGCCGGAATAAACACGATCAAACCAGTTCGGTATAAATAAAAACGAATGAAATTAGGTTTAACAACAGACAGTTTTGGACCTGCGATCCAGGGTGGCCGCATGAATTTGTCCAAAATCATTGAATTCGCGAAACAACGCGATTTCGAAGGGATTGAAATCGTCAACAGA
Source organism: Chlamydiota bacterium (assembly GCA_030596365.1). Classification (GTDB taxonomy): domain Bacteria; phylum Auribacterota; class UBA3054; order UBA3054; family B51-G9; genus B51-G9. Next base: position 3,481 of record JAUVKG010000291.1, read on the forward strand.
AAAGATATCTGGCGCAGAGATATTGGCGATGACATCAAAATGAACATGACGCGTATGAGGGAAAACAAACTCAGGTATTTCTCATATGGCGTTAATTACGATCTTGCGGTAAGCGACTCTCAAGTTCGCTGGCGTTCGATGAACAAAATCCGTGAAGCGATTCTTCTTGCAAGCACAACAAACTCACCTGACGTTTGTATTCTTGGAACAGGATTAACAGAGCCTGACATGGCATGGGATGATGTTTCATCTTATGTAATTGACGGATTAAAAGATTGTCTTCAGCTTGCAGAGATGAAGCACATTAAACTGTCAATTAAAAACGGTGGGCGTATTTGTAACGGTTCCGACCGTATGCTTCAGATTTTAAATGAAGTTGGTTCGGAAAATTTGCAGGTCAGCATAGACGTCGCAGCATTTTTGCTGGTTGACGAAGAACCGGCGGATGCGGTCAGGACACTTCAGGGAAGCATCAATAATGTTCATTTCACCGGTGTTCGCAATGCGGAAACCTACGTAGGAAATGAATGGGTCACACTTGGCGGGCGTCAACTTGAACCTTGTGTTCTCGGAGAAGGAATAGTTCCTCAGCGTGAAGTACTTTACACACTCAAGCAAATTAATTATGAAGGATTTGTAATAGTACTTTATCAGGGGAGTGAAGAACCCGCAGTTGGAATAGAAAGAAGTAGTAATTATTTGAAAACAATGCTTAAAGAAATAAAAAAATAAGTAATTCACCAATCCAAAACGGATCATGGCAACAAAAATTAGATTAAG
>JAUVKG010000206.1 GCA_030596365.1 Chlamydiota bacterium
ATTTTTTGCTTAATTCAATACTGCGTTTAAAACCGTCTTTTTTCTTAAAATCTCTCGTCAAAAAAATGTCTGTCGCTTCACCAATTTCAAAAATAGTTTTTGATGATTTGTGCGGGCTGACAGTTAAAGTGGTTGTAAAAAAGTCGAAATTATTATTTTTTGCAAAGTTTGCTGATTTGCAAAGGTTAAACTCAAAGCATTTTTTACATCGGTCGCCTTTTTCGGGTTCATTTTCCAAGCCCTTAATCCATTCAAGCCATTCATTATGGTCATAAGAATCTACAAATAAATCAACATCAAATTCCTCAGCTATTTTTTTCGCATAACTTAATCGCTTGTCATATTCCTCTTTGGGATAAATATTCGAATTACTATAAAAAAGACTGACGTCATATTCGTTTATCAAATCTTCAATAGGATGTACAGCACATGGGGCGCAACAAACATGAAGTAAAACTTTTTTCTTAGATTTATTTGTTCCGTTTGGTTTATTCATAAGTTTAAATTTCTAATTGATCTAATTAACCTAATTTCTAATCAAATCCCAAAACACAAAATCCAAAACCCAAAAACACACCCCGGCGCTCCGCGCCACCCCTCTCAAGAGGGGATTTGTTCATTTCTTAGTTTGTTCATTGGAGATTATTTAGGTCAATTAGGTTAATTAGAAATTAGATCAATTAAGAAAATCCGTTAACGGACTTGAAGCTGATGCGGTATCTTTAACTTCGCCAAGCCCTGATTCATAAGCAATTCTACCGGCCTGAACTGCAAGTTTAAACGCCTTTGCCATTTTAACAGGATCATCCGCAACAGCAATTGCAGTGTTTACAAGAACGGCATCAGCGCCCATTTCCATAGCTTCCGACGCATGGGATGGCGCCCCAAGCCCTGCGTCAACTACAACCGGAACATTTGAATTTTCAATAATTATGCGAATAGAATCTTTTGTGCGAATCCCGCGATTAGAACCTATTGGTGCACCGAGAGGCATAACCGTTGCCGTTCCTGCTTCTTCGAGATATTTAGCGAGAACCGGATCGGCGTTGATGTAAGGTAAAACAATAAATCCTTCTTTAACAAGAATTTCAGTAGCTTTCAATGTTTCTATCGGATCGGGAAGTAAATATCTCGGGTCAGGCGTGACTTCGAGCTTTATCCATTCTCCGCAACCTGCCGCGCGTGCCAATCGTGCCAACCGCACAGCTTCATCTGCGTTTCTTGCTCCGGAAGTGTTTGGCAAGAGGATATATTTTGATCGATCGATTGCACCGAGCATATCATCCTGTTCGTTATCAAGGTCAACGCGTCTGAGTGCGACGGTAACCATTGATGTTTCGGAAGCATCGATAGCTGCTTTCATTACTTCAGTGGAAGAGAATTTTCCCGTGCCTACAAGCAGTCGGGAAGAAAGTTCATGTTTTGCGATAATTAAAGACATTTCGTGCCGTTTTTGGTTAAGTTGCAGGCACTCGGAGAAAATTATTTTGTAATAACAAAAAAATTCATAGTCCGGGTGTTTGCTTTTCAGTTATTTGCCAAGTTTCCTGTTGGAGTCCACAGCCCCGAGGGAATACTCGGGATGTACCACTTTAGCGCGTTTTCATTGGATTACTGGATTAATTCCTTTTTTTACTGATTACTGATTACTGATTACCGATTACCGATTACCGATTACCGATTACCGATTACCGCCCCGCATTCGCCGGGCGCTTCGCGAATACCGCCGCGCAAAGCGCGGTATTCGCCAAAGGCGAATTCATCCCCCTCCGACAAATCTTATTAATTCCACAATATTTCCATCTTCGAGAATTAATGCGGAATAATCTTCAGGTTTAATAATTTTACCGCATACCTCAGCTACAATTGGTGAGTCCTTCAATTTTAATTCATCTATGAGTTCTGTAAGCGAAGTACCTTCAGCAATCTCTTTTTCTTTTCCGTTAAGAGTTATTCTCATTAGTCATCTCCTATGATCCATCTTATTATTTGATTCGCTTGAAATAAAGCCACAATGCCAACGCGCGATGCGGTCAAAATAGGTTCATCTTCAATATCGCTTTTTCCGTCACCTACGAGAACAAAATTTTCGTTTTGAATCAATGTTTTAATTTCATCCGCGCGACCTGTACCTGCCATACCTGAAGCAGCCACGAGTTTTTTTCCTTTATGGGCGAGTTCATTTAGAAAAACATTTGTTATCATTGCTTTAGCATCAGCTTTGTCAAAGCATTCAGCAATTATGTCCACATTTTCAAAAACTATCGGAATATTTATTGCATCAAGTTTGCAGTTATTAATTTCAACTTCAACTTCCGGATTAATTTCAAAAATGTTCTGTTTAAGCGAATCAGTTTTTAATTTCCCGACCTGGGAAAGCAAATACTGCTGTCGATTCAAATTTGTCCTTTCCACACAGTCAAAATCAACAAGAATTAATTTTCCTATTCCTGTTCGGGCAAGCGCAATTGCCACATTACTTCCCAGACCGCCAAGACCTGCAATGCCTACGGTTGCGAGTTTCATTTTACCATAAAATATTTCTTTAGTAATAATCATAATATATAAAAAATTTTATCAAAGGGAGTAATTTAAGTCAATATGCTAAACAAGAATTTTACCACAACTTGTCCCGAGGCCGAAGGCGCTCGTGGATAAGAGACATAAGAAAACATAAGTATCTATATTTTTCACCACGAAAAGCATGAAAAAATTTCACTGCCATCCCATAGACTTTAAATTAACAGTTGAATTGCCCATGAACACTACATTTTATATACAGTTTTTCAAAAAGCAATATTTGATTTTTAATTGTTCTGTCAATAATTGTTTTGTCAATAAATTTAATTTTTAATTGTTTTGAATTTAGGCTACTTATGGAATAATCGTTCTGCTATGCCCTGCGGATGCTGGGGTCATTAAATATTAATTATTTTGACAAAACAATTTACGACACCTGTCCCGAGACTCGCATAGCGATGTGCTCTTGGAAAACAATTTTTAAATACAAAAATGTATTTTTCTGCGGGATGATAGTGAAAAAATTTCTTTATTTTAAATTAATCATTTGCCATAATTGTTTTTCTTGTGTATAATGTAATTGCTTGGAAGTCTGTTGCTTTTTAGCGTACCGAACGCAGGCAATAACAATTTTTTAATTTTTATTTTATCATACTTATATGAATATTTTTTCTTTTTCAATATTGGACGCATTATCATTTGCTTTACGTACTTTAGTAAAAAAATTACATTGGTTTATATTACCTATGATAATATGCATGTTTTTTGAATATATTGGACATTGGGCTACTTTAATGTTGAAAGTTTTAAGTCTTCCACAAGAATTTATAACATTATTGAAATCTGATGTGTTTATTTACAGTATAGAAGCTTTAGCACTTGCTATTGGAGGAGTTATTGCTGTTCAAATAGCGCTTAATTTATCAACTGAGGACTCTCAAGGTAAGTTTTGGAATCAGTTCCCTCGTTTTATGATATTTGTTAAGATGTCTTTTGCTACCGCGATTTATTATTCAATGGTAATAATTGGTTACATATTACTAATTTATCCCGGAATTATCTTGCAACTCAGATTCCAATTCTATGATTTTTATATTGTGGAATATGATTGCGGAATAATAGAATCATTTAAGGCAAGTTGGAATATAACTTATAATGAGAAATGGAAATTATTTTTTTTTGTTATTATATTTGTATTAATTGGATATTCATCTCGTATATTTCTCCTATTGGCAGGGAAAATAAATATATTTTTACTCTTGTCTTCAATATTTCTTTTTTTAGCTATATTTACGGTGTTTAAAGTATTGGTAAAAGCAAGTATATATAAACAATTAAAACCTCAAGTTGATCCTATTGAGTAAATAACAACGTTTAATTTAAAATATTAGAAGTTATTAAAAAAGCCATTCGGTATTAAAACACAAAATATGCTATAATATATATATATGAAAAACCTGACTTATATATTTTTGATTTTATTTGCTGCGGCTGTTAACTGTTTTGGAGCGATGGTTTCCGTTCAGAGCAGCACGGATAGCAATGGTGTTTATTTTTACACCGTGACTTCGGGAGATGAACCGTTGACTTTTGGAGGTGAAGAGATCCTCGCTTTGCGAATTCCGTCACAAGCTGTTCAGGATATTTTCTCTCCGGCGGGATGGACGTCTGAACTTTCCGATAACGTAGTTATATGGAACTGCACAAATAAAGATGCATGTATTACTGACCAGCCGGTAGTTTTTTCATTAAAAAGTTATGTCGCTGAAGGAACAAATTACAGTATAGGTTCTGATAATTATCCGGCGGGAAAGGTTTTTGGCTCTGTTTATTATACGAACGGGACTCTTTATACGCCCGACATTGATACGAATGATTTTATCATGTCAATGAATATTGCCGGTTATGAATCTTTTGATTTGATCGGTCCGGTAATTCCCGAACCAACGCTACTGTTTTTATTGGTTGCTGTGCCGTGGATGATAATTCGCAGGCATAGCTGAATTATATATTGAACCACATAAGAAACATAAGAAAACATAAGAATTAAATTGCCACTAAGACACTAAGTCACGAAGCTAATAAACAAATAAATTTTTCAAATCTTATTGGTAGGCAATTTTAAAATAATTAGAATTGATTAAATATATTTAAGTCTATAAAACTTATATGACCTTATGTTCCTTATGTGGTTTACGTATTTTCTTTCCTGCTGTTGCGAGATAAATTACAAATTGCTTTTCGTCGTCAAGTTCAAGCAGTGAATTCATTTCGTCATCATCGTAAGCCGCGATTGCGCAAACTCCGCAATTGATACTTTCCGCGGCGAGATAAATGTTTTGACAAATATGTCCGGCATCAAGAAAAAGGTACCGGAATCCTCGATCAACATATCTCCATGCCATTCTGTAAATATCAGCTATCCAGATAAATGTTACGGCGCTTTGCTTGACAAATTCTTGAGAAAAACATGCTTCAGTAATTTTATCAGCAATGTCTTTTGAATTAATAACAAGTGAAATCTTGTGTTCCAATGCGTTATACCAGTAAATTCCTTTTTCAAGTCCTTTAACATTATTTATAAGAATATAAGTCTCTATCGCGTGACGAGCACCAGCTGAAGGAACAGTTCTGAAAGTAGCTTTATTTCCAACAGTCTTTTTTACGCCTTGCGAGCACCACAATAAATAAGAAAGTTCTTTAAGCGAAATGGGTTTATTAGAATATTTGCGAACACTTCTTCGATTATCTGACAATTCTTTAAAATTTTTAGAATCTTCCTCGCCAATTTCGGGATTTGGTAAAGTTATAAATTCTTTCGCGCTTGCGGGTATAGTCTGTAAAGGCGGCTGGGGCAAACTCATTGCCTGATCAGATGGCGGTAATAAATTATAGTGTGTAGACTTAATAAAATCTTTTCCGATATTGTTCATATGGCACTAATTCCACGAATGAATATAATTTATTACTTTACCACGAATGGACACGAATAAACACTAATGAATACAAATTTTAAATAACAATTAACTATTAACTGTTAATTG
>JAUVKG010000166.1 GCA_030596365.1 Chlamydiota bacterium
ACTTTACAGATAGATATTTCAGATGAAAATAAAATACTGGAAATTTTATCTGAAATTGCCGGCCAGGTAGATTTAATTTTAAAAAAGAATCATGAAAAAGGGGCGACAATTACTTTGAAAATAAGATACGCGGACTTTAAAACCGTTACGCGAAGCAGGAGTTTGGTGGAAAAAACAGATGATTCCGGAACAATTATGAAACATGTTAAAGACTTATTAGAAACAACAGATGCAGGCAGCAAAAAAGTCCGATTGTTAGGAATTACTATTTCAAATTTTTCAAGAGAAACTCCCGTAATAATGACTCAATTAAAATTCCCTTTTTATTGATCTTCTCGAGATGCGTTAGAGTAGATTAAGCTTCCAGCTTAATGTCAAGCCGGAACCAGATATACGCCCCGAAACTCTCCGGGCACGCGGTCAAGAGCTTGACTTATTTTCTTCTAATTAAGAGTTGCTCGAAAAAGTGTAAGCAGCCTAAATGTCCGATAAGAACAAAAGCAATTAGAAGATTTATCACGCTAAGCTCGCTAAGTACGCAAAGAAATCAAAATATAAAGAAAAAATTATTATTAAAAAATATATAGAGGTTGTAATTTAACCTTTGCGCCGTTTCACGGCTGACTCTTTTCGAGCGTCCTCTAGACGGCTTTCGAAAAGGATATTGACAATGTATCGTCATTTGTCTATAATCTTAGAGTATTAAAAATTATTGTAAATAACAAATAAACCGATCTTACTTATGCCTTATACCGATAAAAAAAATATTAAACATATTAATGACGAAGTCGAAATGACTACAATTTGTAAAGCTCTTTCAAGTCCTCAACGAATGATGATTATGCAGGCTATTACCCGTAAAACTATGACAGTCAGCGAACTTGCAAATTTGCTCAAACTTGCTCAATCAACCATGACAGTTCATATTCAGGAACTTGAAGCGGCAGGACTTCTTCGCTCTGTAGTTAAGCCCGGTCCCCTTCGCGGTCAGAGGAAGCTTTGCAGTACTGCCATTGATGGCTTAAGTTTTGTTTTTGCTGCTGAAGACAACAAAAATTCAATTTCCATGCCCGTTGGCCATTTTGTTGATTATTCCGTTAAACCGACCTGCGGGATTCATTCTTCAATAGGACAGCTTATTAAAAGTGATGAACCTGCAGCGTTTACAAGTCCGCAACGCGCTGACGCTCAAGTTGTTTGGTGCGGCGAAGACGGTTACTTTGAATACAGATTCCAAGTGCTTCCTTGTGCTGCAAAAGCAAATGGCATGGAAATTTCCGCAGAAATATGCTCGGAATTCCGCGACTCTAAAAATGATTGGAAATCCGATATCTCTTTGTGGATCGACGGGAAACTTATTGGCACTTTTAACAGCCCGGGCGATATGGGCGGCAGGCGAGGAAGATTCACACCAAGCTGGGTAGCTGTTGACTGGACACAATACGGTTTTCTCGTAAAATGGCGTATTGATGATACCGGATGTTTTCTTAATGATAAAAAAACAAAAAGTTCTACCGTCTATAAAGACTTCAACATAAAAGAAAAATCTGATGTCCGGGTTAGAATCGGCGTGGCCTCTGATGCAGAAAATAAAGGCGGAGTTAATCTGTTCGGCAAACATTATGGTGATTTTGAACAAGATATTGTTCTTAAATGGCTTTAGGCCGTGCCGAATTATGATAAGTTTCAGGCACGGCTGAGGAAATTATCTCTATAAAGCAAATTTATTTTCCGGATTTTTGCATGATGATAAATCGTCAATGCCGAGGAAACAAACACCATTCCATCACTCCGTAAAACTCCCCTCCTGTTTTAGGTGGCACATCCCGAGTATTCCCTCGGGGAGGGGTGCCCGAAAGGGCGGGGTGGTTAAATCCCCTCTCGAGCAGAATGTCCCGGTCGAAGCATCGGGAAGGACCATGCGATTCCGCGTGGTAAAGTGGCGCAACGCACCGGGGGGTGTTCTTCACTTGATAATTGGATATTGAGTATTCGATATTGTAGGAGTCCACGCTTTAGCGTGAGGGTTTGCGAAGCGCCCGGAGAATTTCGGGTGATGGTCTTAAATCAAGTCGAACATCGAATGTCGATTAACGATTTTAGATTTTAGAAGTTTTTAATTCGGATTACGGATTACGGACCACGGATTCCCCCAATAATTCTTCCGCTTTTTTTACCATACCATCAACTATCAGTTCGCAGCCTTTTCTACCGATCTCTACTGAAGCTTCTTTTCGCGGGTCATCGCCTACAACTCCTATAAGCGGCTCATCCTCGCGCCCGAGAAAAATACTCATATCTATACAATCCGGTCGTAAATAATATAAATACGAAGTTTCCCATTTCGCTGCGTGATCTCCACCGACCAGGATTTCTTTTGCCTGGTCCTGATCACCGCCTATCTTTTCACCTACCGGATAATGGAATTCTATTCCGGCAAAAGCTTTTGTATCTTTAAATTTTGAGTTAAAATCTTCAACAACTTCTTTTGCCCATGTGTGAAGCGGATAATGTCCGCAAAGGAGACATACTGCTTTCATTTCAAGAGCATTCATTTGAACGAGAAGATGAAAAATTAATTTTTTGTAAAATTCTATTTGTTCTTCGTTGTTCTTTTCAAAATATCCCGGAGAAGTAAATTTCTTCTTGTCAAATCCCATAAATGTTTTTACTTTGTCGCCATTCGCTCCGTCATAATCAGCTTCCAGCAAAGCAGTCATTCTCGGCTCGCCATACCACACAGTCGGAAACGCAAATCCGCCTGATGTTGCCGCAGCAAGCTCACATAACTTTTCCGCTTTTAAAGCGTCATTTCCAACTGCAAGGTGTTCTCCATGCCATTCAATTGTACCGAGTCCGATAAACGCCACCGGGAATTTTTTTCTGCGGGAAAGAATTTCGTGTGGAAGCATTTCATGATATCTAACTTTTTCCATAATTCTCCTTTGTCGCTTCACTCGGATGAAATTCATCTCACCGCGATGAATTTATAGTCCAAATTATTAGTTTTAGTTCATTTCCTTATTCTTATTATTTTGCGTGCCCGGAGAGTTTCGGGACTTACATCATTTTGACAATCACGATTTTTATTATGAACGTGAGTACAACGTTACTTCGTTGTTGACAAATTTATTTTTTCTTTAATAATTCAGGATTATCAGTTGTTATCGCATCAACTCCAAGTTTTTCAAACCGGCCCGCGGTTTCCAAATTATTTACAGTCCAAACACAAAACAAAAAATTGTTGCTGCGAAGTGTATCTACAAAAGATTTATCGATTAGCGGATGAGCGTTAACGTCTAATCCGTCAGCATTTGTTTTTTTTAGCCTGTCTATTATTTGTTCAATTGAAGGAACCATTTTCTTTTCTTCTTCTTTCACTCCGATAAGCAGTAGCGCTTCACATTCCGGCATTTGTTTTTTTGATTCCGCGATTACTTTATCATTAAAAGAAATGATTGTCACCTGTTCAGCTTTAGCACCTGATTTTGCCATTCGCTTTTTCAAAGGAGTAATTATTTCAGGTCCGCATTTTACTTCCAAATATAATTTCTTGCCGTCAGGAATTATTGATAATACTTCATCAATTGATGGAATATGTTCACCTTTCCATTCTTCTCCTTTCCATTTTCCGGCATCGAGTTTTTTTAACTGCTCATAAGTTGAATCTCTGATTAAAAGATCTACTCCGGTAGTTCTTTTGGTTGTAGAATCATGCATGCAAATAATTTTATCATCCTTCGTAAGATAAAAATCGCCTTCAATTCCGTCGGCGTTTTTTTCCCATGCTAGTTTAAAGGCTGCAAGTGTATTTTCCGGCGCAAAGTGTGATGCGCCACGATGTGCAATAATTTCAGGTGAAGTGCTACATGACATTAACATTGTTTGAACTCCAAACGTGGTTAAAAAGATAAGTAATGTTTTTTTCATTTGTTTAAGTTTGTTGTATTTTATCACTACTGTCCGGTTAAAATTTACAAAAATTCTTTTCACGCAAAAGTTTTAAATATATAAATCCTCATTACTGGCCAAAATAAAATTTTTTATTTTCTTAATATTCCTTAGCGTGCTTAGCGCCTTAGCGAGAGTTTCTTTTTATTTATATTTTTTAAAATTAAATTTTAATCATGTGTTTCTTGTAATAAAATCCCAAAAAAACACTTTCCACGACAGGATCGGAATAAAATTCAAGAGAAGATAAGAAAATAATTTATCACGCCAAGGCGCCAAGCTCGCAAAGTTTAATACATAATTTATTAATAAAGCACTAATAATATTCTTCTTCTAACCCGTTAACTATCTTGATTATACCATCTTTAATTAATTCTTCATTAAAATTATTTTGAAAAAAGAATAAGGTATCAAGGTGGTTTTAGTAGCGTTTTTGTGTTTTTTAATATCAACCCATGACTCGCAGTGCGCCCCGCGTATGCCGGGGTAGTCGTGGGGTTGAAGAACTAAATACTCTATTAACTGTTTCAACAGTTTATAGCTTGATTAAGGAATTATAAACCGTTAAAACGGTTATACTTATCTTTTTTACATGTTTCCCACGACTACCCGAAACTCTCCGGGCACCTTGCGAAGTCGTGGGTTGATATTTCTTGTTTTGGACAAGTGTGAGTAAAATTATATTCTATTGAAAATTATATGTCAATATGCGCCATGTAAAGTGCCATGCCGATATTTTGATATTCCCCCTTTTGTAAATGGGGTAGGGGGATTTTTCCAGGCATGGCTGAGGAAATTGTCCCAAAAAGATCGGGACAATTTATTTTCCGGGTATATTCATATTATTTCCGAAATGGCGTGAGAAAAGCTAAAAAGAGAGACACGGATTTCACGGATTACCACGGATTAAAAAAATTAAAATCTGTGTAAATTAGTGTAATCCGTGTCAAAAATATTGATTTTAGCACCGCTTCTACTTCGTTAGGCTATTTTGTTGTGCCATAATTTTTACCACGCATTTGGCGTGGCCAATAATCCATTATTCCAATAATCCAAAATCACAAATCCAAAATACATCCCTTGCCCTTTTCTTTAAAATCAATAAATAGTATAATTCCTAAAATATGTATTAGTGCAGACACAAACTAACAATAAACTAACAAAATACTATGAATACAAGAGAAAGATTTCAAGCCGCTATGAATTTTAAGCCTTTCGACCGACTGCCAATAATGGAATGGGCGGTATGGTGGGATAAAACTATCGACAGATGGCATCAGGAAGGACTACCGGAAAATATTACCGACAGATACGATATTTGCCGCCATTTTGATCTTGACGTTTATAAACAGGGATATCTCGCAATTCAAAAACCGGGCTGCCCGGTCCCGCAAAGTCACGGATCCGGAATAATGGCTACCGAAGCCGACTACGAAAGAATCCGTCCTTATCTTTTTCCTGACGATGCTTTTGATTGTAAAATGTGGGAAGAATGGGCAAAAGAGCAGGAAAAAGGCGATGTTGTCCTCTGGTTTACTTTGGATGGTTTTTTCTGGCACCCAAGAAATCTTTTCGGCATTGAAAATCACCTCTTCGCTTTTTATGATTACCCGGAACTAATGCATAAAATAAATGCGGATTTAACTGAGTGGATGATTAAACAAATCGATAAATTATCGCAAATTTGTCAGCCGGATTTTATGTCTTTCGCTGAAGATATGAGTTATAACCACGGTCCAATGCTTTCAAAAGATTTATTCGATGAGTTTATGAAACCGTATTACGATAAAGTTATCCCAAAACTTAAACAAAATAATATCATCCCTATTATTGATTCAGACGGCGATATTACAGTTCCGGCTTATTGGTTTGATGAAGCAGGCATTGCGGGAATTCTTCCTCTTGAACGCCAGGCAGGCGTTGACATCTCAAAATTAAGAGAAGATCATCCAAAAATGCTTTTCATCGGACAGTTTGATAAAATGACCATGCCGCATGGTGAAGCGGCAATGAGAACTGAATTTGAACGTCTGCTTCCAACGGCCGCGAAAGGCGGGTTTTTAATTAGCTGTGACCATCAAACACCACCGGGTGTTTCTTATGAAAATTACAAAATATACCTTAAACTTTTTCACGAATACGCGGAAAAAGCAGGCAAAATATCAAGCGGAATTTAGACGTTGACAAAAAAAGAATTGTAGCTGACCTCGTTGAGGTCGGAAATAACAATAAAAATTATAAGATTCTCAATATTAATTTTAACCTTATGTTTTCTTATGTCCCTTATGTGGTTCAAAAATTATGAAAAATCTACAAAATAAAAAAGCTTTTATTTGCGATATGGATGGAGTAATTTATCACGGTAATAAATTACTTCCCGGAGTTCACGAATTTGTTGAATGGCTGAAAACCAATGAAAAAAATTTCTTGTTTCTTACTAATAGCA
>JAUVKG010000390.1 GCA_030596365.1 Chlamydiota bacterium
GCTTTACAACTCCAGGCCACACGACAATCATGGGTACGCGAGTACCTCCTTCATAAATTGTTGCTTTACCACCTCGAAGCGGATAATTACTTGTAGGTGTTACACCGTCAACTCTATCATACATATTACCGCCATTATCGGAGAAGAAAATAATTATAGTTTCATTTTCTATTCCGAGTTCTTTAACGGTATTAAGCAGTTTACCGACACAATCGTCCAGGGTTTCTATCATCGAGCCCATTTCGGGACATTGTTGTGGATCATCTGGGTTGATTTTCTTTTTATATTTATTGATAAGTTTTTCTTTTCCCTGGAATGGAGCATGAACATCAAAATTCCAAAAGTTCAGAAAAAAAGGCTTCTCTTCTTTCGAATTTTTCTTCATGAAAGATATCGCGCTTTCAACCAGCCGCTCATCAATCTGTTCGCCTTCGGGTCCGTCTTTAAATCCACTTGTTTCTTCCATGTGATAAGGAGAAAAGAAACTTGGTGGACCCGGATAAGATCCTCCCGGTTCATTTTCGTCAAAACCTTGATTTGGAGGTTCGTAAGGTGTCCATCCCAAATGCCATTTACCGTACAAAGCTGTTGCATAACCTGCATCTTTCAGCGCTTCGCCTGTTGTGTAATATTCAAGTTCCAAACGATTTTTTGTTACCGGTTCAAGTCGTTTTGATGTTGGAGCCGCTGAAGCTCGTAAGTATGTATTCGTTTGAACCGGACTAAGATGACAGTTGGGAGTAGTCAGACCAATACGACACGGATATTGACCTGTAAGAATACTTGCGCGAGTAGGAGAGCAAAGCGGATTTGCAGCATAAGCCGAAGTAAACATCATTCCCATTTTTGCCATGCGGTCAATATTCGGAGTTTCATAAAATTTACTTCCGTAGAGGGAAGAATCCACCCAGCCCAAATCATCAGCAAGAATGAAGATAATATTTGGTTTTCGTTTTTTGTTAATTTTAGATAAAGCGAATAAAGGTCCCGCGAAAAGGCTTGCAGCTGCGCAGGTACCCATAGTTTTAATAAAATCTCTTCGGGGATATTTATTATTTTTCATAATGGGAATTCGGATAAAAATTAATTGTATAAAATAACCTTCCTGTAAGGGCAAAATGAAAAAATTCCTCTCGCCCTTTCAGGGCTGATCTATGGAAATTAGTTCAACACAGGGCAAAGCCCTGTGTTGTATCATTCTGCCCCTCTGGGGCGAGTCTTACAAAAGAATTCAACAAAATCGTTAATCCTTGTTCTTAAATCGAATTGTATTGAACATAGAACTCCGATTAACGATTTAAGATTTAAGAAGTTAATAAATCGAACATCACCCCACATGCGCCGGGCGCTTCGCGAACACCGACACCTGGGCACCGAATACTCACGCTAAAGCGTGGACTCCTACAATACCGAGGCGCTTACGCGCTCGGGATTCGCGCTAAAGCGCGACTACATTAAGGAATCGGGTTTAAGTGAAACCGGTGGACCAAGAATTTCTGATATAATTATTCCGTATCGTAAATCTTCTCTGTCAATTTTTCTAAATTTTTGCAGGAAAGGTGACGTTTGTACGGAAACTTCCGTTGCGGTATGAATATTCGGATCAAAACTTTTAATATCTGACGATAGAGAAGGTATATTAGTTTTAAATTCTCTAATGCTCGTTTTGAATCGGGGTAAAATTTCCTTAGCCGCTTCTGCTTTAATAACGGGCTGACTTTTTGGGGGAGATTCTTGTTTGCGAACCCGTGAAGGCAGAGGCGCGCGGAGCTGTGTCGGTTTAGACGATTTATTCCCTATTCCATCCTCTGAACCGAAGATTTTCGCAAGAACATCCTCAACGTTTTTGGGTGGTTTTGGTTTAGCCATAATTTTTCGTTGAGGTTGACGCGCAGTTTTTATCTTATTTCTTTGTAGATCAGACGGCGACAGCGGGGATTTAGTTTTCGCTTCATTCCTCTTAGCGAGAGCTTTAAGAATTGGTGGAACGAGAATAAATCCCAAAACGAGAAGGACTTTAAAAATAGATATTAAAGATTCTTTGTTCATTTATTATTTAGTAGTGTCTGATTGTCCTGATTGTCCCGGTCCTGCTATGCTGTTACGCATTGACGTATCGGAATTAATATTTTTCATTTTGTAATAATCCATTATTCCAAGATTACCTGAGCGAAAAGCTTCAGCCATTGCTTTTGGCACTTCTGCTTCCGCTTCAACAACTTTCGCGCGCATTTCCTGAACTCTTGCTTTCATTTCCTGTTCAGCTGCGACGGCCATTGCGCGTCTTTCTTCAGCTTTTGCCTGTGCAACACGTTTATCAGCTTCCGCCTGATCTGCCTGAAGTCTTGCGCCGATATTTTCACCTACATCGATATCAGCAATATCAATTGAAAGAATTTCAAATGCTGTTCCGGAATCAAGACCTTTCCCCAGGACTTTTTGGGAAATAGAATCCGGATTTTCAAGGACTGCTTTGTGAGTTATCGCGGAGCCGATTGTAGTAACAATTCCCTCGCCAACACGTGCAATAATTGTTTCTTCAGTTGCTCCGCCAACAAGTTGATCGAGATTTGTACGAACAGTTACACGCGCTTTCGCTTTGAGCTGAATTCCATCCATTGCGACGGCATCAACTGTCACCCGCCCTTTTGCCGGATCGGGAGCATCGATAACTTTTGGATTTACGGAAGTTTGTACTGCGCTGAAAATATCGCGACCGGCAAGATCGATTCCCGCTGCCTGCTTAAAATTCAGTTCAATGTTTGCTTTATCGGCGGCAATAAGTGCGCGAACAACATTCATCACATCTCCACCTGCGAGGTACAACGATTCCAATTCTTCGGTAGAAATCATTATTCCTGCTTTAATGGCTGCGATTTTGGTATTAACGATTGTGCCGGTATTAACTTTTCTAAGCCACATACCGATGAGGCTTGCCATTGTAATATTTGCTTTAGATGCCCATGCCTGCACATAAATTTTAAGGAATTTGAGAATAAAAATAAGAATGACAATACTTATTATTATAGCTACAACTAATACAAATGCCATGATTGCTTTTGGGTCCATGATATACTCCGGTAGTAGAGATTTTATAAATTA
>JAUVKG010000212.1 GCA_030596365.1 Chlamydiota bacterium
CGTACAGGATCGCCTTCGCAACCATCTAAATCGCATACTCCTGCGGCGTGCAAAACATGAGTGGGTTTAATTTTTTCAACGATTTCAGTAATTTTTTCTTTGTCAGTAATGCAGACATCAAAAATATTTTCACCGACAGGGAGCTTTGCTTTTGGGGGACGAATACCGAAAAGTTCAATATGTTTCAATTTAGCGAGTTCGCAAAAAGCGGGCCACGCATGAGTAGAAGTAATTCCTGTGCAAAGTACGCGCATGGGAAGAAATGGAGTGTTGGAGCAATGGAATAATGAAGTGTTGGAGTTCACCGCTTTAGCGTGTATATTTAATCATTGGATTAAAGCCCTGTTTTCAAAGGGGATAAGGGATTTATATTAATCGAAGCAGTCCATCTACATTTTTAAAATGTTTGTATCAATTAATATTTTTTTCATTTCCACATTTCCTTATCAATTTGATCGAAAGAAGTGATACTTTTATTGAATTCATTATATTCACTTTTACTCCAAGTACCTGCTAAATTATCTAAATCATCATATTTTTTTGAAAATCGTTTTTTTAATAATCCGGCTTCTTGTTTTAATGTGTCGATGATACATGAATTCAAGCTGGTGCCTGAATCACTAGCTTTTTTCTTTAAAAACTTACTTAAATCATCATCAATATTTCTAATAGTCAAAGTTTTCATTGTGGACTCTCCTTTGGAGTGCAGTAATAAAGACTCGCTCGAAAATCAAACAAAAATTGTGAGTCATTTACTGCGTTATTCCCCCTTTTTTAAAGGGGGTTGGGGGATTTTTCCCTAAATGCGAAAATAAATTATAAATCTTGCGAAAACAATTAGATTTCGGCGTTATTATTTTTTCAGGGTAATTCTGTTGCTAGTGCAACAGCCGCATTAAATGCCGCTTTATATTTCGCAAAGTTTTCAACGCGACTTTATTAATGCACTCCAAAAGATTTTGCAAATGTTTTTCAACCCTAACAGCTTTCGCCACTTACCCACTCATTTTTACACAAAGCACTAATCCACAATCCTGATGTTCAATTCAGCAAGTTGCTCGGGTAAAACGCTCGAAGGAGCACCTACAAGTAAGTCCTGCGCTTTTGAATTTTTTGGGAACGCTATAACTTCGCGAATACTCGGCTCGTCGGCAAGAAGCATTACAAGTCTGTCAACTCCGGGAGCGATACCGCCATGAGGAGGAGCGCCGTACTCGAACGCGCGAATCATATGCCCGAAATGTTCATCGACTTCTTTGCGGTCATAACCGCCGATTTCAAAGGCTTTGTACATTATTTCCGGCTGATGATTTCTAATCGCGCCGCTTGAAAGTTCAACGCCGTTACAGCAAATATCATACTGGTACGCCACGATGTCAAGTGGTGATTGTTCTTCAAGAGCTTTCATTCCTCCTTGCGGCATAGAGAAAGGATTATGAGAGAAAACAATATTTCCTGAATGATCTTCTTTTTCGTACATTGGGAAATCAACAACCCAGCAGAAAGCCATAACATTCGGATCGCGTAATTCCATTCTTTCTGCCAGAACGTAACGCAGTGCTCCGAGGCCGTGACAAGCGGCTTTCCATTTAGCTACAGCGAAGAAAACAACATCGCCATCTTTAGCATCTGTTTTTTCTTTGATGGCTGTCAGATCGTTTTCTGATAAGAATTTAACAATGGGACCTTTTGCTTCACCTTCTTCAAAAACAATGTAAGCTAAACCTTTCAGTCCGTTTTGCTTTGCCCAGGTTTGCAGTCCGTCAAAAAACGATCGTGGAGCTTCAGCGCCGCCGGGATAATTAATAGCTTTAATTACGACACCCGGTTTTTTACCTTGGGAGAAAATTTGGCATTCGGAACCTGAAAGTTCATCGGTTAAATCCTGCAAAAAGAGATCGAATCTCATATCCGGTTTATCTGTACCGTATTTATTCATTGCATCGTGAAAAGTTATTCGTGGAAAATCATCAAAAACAAGTTTATGTTTTCCATGTTTTTTCACAACTAACTTCATTAACTCATCAACAATCGCAAATACCTCTTCCTGAGTTACAAAAGCCATTTCTATATCAAGTTGATAAAATTCTCCGGGACTTCTGTCGGCACGTGCGTCTTCGTCGCGGAAACATGGCGCGATTTGATAGTATCGGTCGAAACCGGAAATCATAAGCAACTGTTTATATTGTTGTGGAGCCTGTGGGAGTGCGTAGAATTTACCCGGATGAATTCTGCTGGGAACAAGATAATCTCTCGCACCTTCCGGAGAGCTGTTAGCAAGAATAGGTGTTTGAAATTCATGAAAACCTTTGCCTTCCATAAATTCACGGATGGTAGTAATAACTTCCGCACGGAAAATAATGTTTTTACGCATCTTTTCACGGCGAAGATCAATAAAACGATAGCGAAGGCGGAGATCTTCGTTCACAACATCAGATTCAGCGACTTGGAATGGTGGAGTTTTGGCCGATGATTCAATATTAAGTTCACTTACAAAAAGCTCTATTTCCCCTGTCGCAAGTTTAGAATTAACAGTTTCTTCACTTCGTTCAACAACGTTACCTGTTACGGTAATAACGCTTTCATAGCTAATATGAGATGCAATATCGAGCATTTCGTTATTTTCCGGATGGAAAACAATTTGTGTAATGCCGTATTGGTCGCGTAAGTCGATGAAAAGTACACCGCCATGATCACGTCTATGGTGTACCCAACCGGACAAGCGAACATTTTTATCGACATCTGATTTTGTTAATTCGTTACAGTTATGTGTTCTGTACAAGTGCATAATTCTCAAAAATTTACAGTTAAAATATAGTTATTAATAAAGTGCCTGAACGAAAAGTCTATTATTGTAAGTTTCTAATATCAGCCCATGACTTTAGTCGTGGGCTGATATTAAAAAGGAGTTTCTATTCAGGCAATAAGCAAGATATTATATGTATAAAGGCAATTTCAGTCAAGAGGCAGTAATCCGTGATCCGTGGTCCGTGGTCCGTAATCCGTTGTAGCCGGTCTCG
Organism: Chlamydiota bacterium; assembly: GCA_030596365.1. Classification (GTDB taxonomy): domain Bacteria; phylum Auribacterota; class UBA3054; order UBA3054; family B51-G9; genus B51-G9. Next base: position 3,021 of record JAUVKG010000212.1, read on the forward strand.
TTGAGGATGGATTCTGGTTTTTATCAGACATTTTGTGTTGAATGTATTTTACACAAAATGAAATTACGAACTACAAATGGATTTAACAACATTAAATATTTAAAATAAAATTCACTGCCATCCCATAGGTTAAAATTTAGCAGTTAAATCACCGATAAACACTATACTTTATATTCGATTTTCCAGAAAGCAATATTTGATTTTTATTACTTTATTGGTATTTCCTTTGCGAGCTGAGCGCCTTAGCGAGATAAATTATTTTCTTGACAGGATATACATGATTTAAATTAAATATCAAAAAAATATAAATAAAAAGAAACTCTCGCAAAGGCGCTAAGCTCGCAAAGAAAAAAATACGAATTGTATGATTTTAAAATCTATGGTAGTGAATAAAATTAACAGTTTAAAAACGTATAATAAAGTCCCTTTAAAAAAATGTGCATGCGCTGGGCACGCGCACCACCTCTTCCCGATGCTTCAGCCGGAACGTTCCGCTCCCCGCATCAAGCATCCAGCATCCAGCATCCAGCATCCAGCATCCAGCATCCAGCATCCAGCATCCAGTATCAATCATCCAGCATCAAGCATCAAGTATCAAGCATCCAGCATCCAGCATCACAGGCCATACTTTTTGATCAACGCTTCAGCTACATTTTTGGGAACAAAATTATTTACATTGCCACCGAGTTTTGCAATTTCTTTGATCATTGATGAGCTTATGCAGGAACAATCTTCGCGAGTCATTAAAAACACGGTTTCGATTTCCTTGTTTAATTTACGATTTGTAAGCGCCATTTGAAATTCGTATTCAAAATCACTTAACGCGCGTAATCCGCGAACAATCACTCCGGCTTTTTTTTGAAAAGCCCAATCGACAAGCAGATTATCAAAAGACTCAATTTTTACATTTTTGAATTCAAAGCAGGATTCGTGCAGAAGATTAACACGCTCATCTACGGTAAAAGTAGTGCTTTTGGGTGATTGTTTTGCAACACCTACAATCAATTCGTCAAAAATTCTTGCCGCACGACCGATTACATCGATGTGTCCATTGGTTGCCGGGTCAAAAGAGCCGGGATAAATAGCGAGTTTTCTCATGGTTTCCTTATAAAGTAGAGTTTAAAATCAAATTTCCGAATTTGAGTTAGAAAAAAAGCTTAACATGGCTTTGCCGTATTGTGAATTACGATAACAATCCCAACCTTGCGGGAGTTCATCATAATTAATTTTATTTTTTGCATCGTGTTCAATAACGACGATAGTATTTTCGTTTGTGAGATTAGCTTGAGAAATAATTTCGAGAACAAAATTCGCGCTGAAATAATTATATGGCGGGTCGGCAAAAATAAAATCAAAATTGTTTTCTTCGCTGGAAAGAAAATTTAGCTTTCTTCTTATGTCATGGCGGATAATTGTTGAATTGTTTTCCTCATGGAGCGCTATGATGTTTTCTTCCAGACATTTTACTGAAACATGTGAGTTCTCAACAAAAGTAACATGTCTCGCACCACGACTTAAACATTCAAAACCTACCGAGCCCGCACCGGCGAAAAGTTCAAGCACACTTTTATCTTCCAGCCAGGGGCAAAGAATGTTGAACAAGGCAGTGCGAGCACGAATATTCGTCGGTCGGACATCCCGCCCGGCCGGAGTGAATAATTTTCTTCCGTGATGTTTCCCTGAAATAATTTTTATCATAATGAATATTATACCAAAAACCGAATCACGAATGAACACGAAAAAATAAAATAAGAGTTTACCACATAAGAAACATAAGAAAACAGAAGCTTTTATATTTTAAAACTTTAACCACTTTGCCATGCCGTTTTTTGATTATTTGCAGGCATGGCTGAGTAAATTTGTCCTGATTAATCAGGACAAATTGAATTTTCTTGCGTTCGATTATTATTTAACGATTAAATTTATTAAATCAAAATAATTTAAGAAAAATAATTAATGTTTTATTTTAAAAAACATTTTGACCATAAATTAGATTTACAAAATCTAATTTAATTTCCTCAGCCGTGCCTGAAACTTTACAAAAGTTGGCACGGCAGCTTGACATAAATACAGCATTTATCTATAATTCTTATGGTTAATAATATTTAATAAATTAAGGTAAACAAATGAAAACAATAAAATATAGCCTGATTTCTATTTTCGCTTTCGCATTGTCTGTCGCAGGAGAAAGCTTGCGGCTTGATCCGCTTGTTCGGCAAACTCAGCGCGCAATTCCATATTGCGTTACCGGTGCGGCAGGGAATTCTCTTGATGATACGATTGCCAAAGTTGTTCGGCAGGATTTATCGAAGCACGGCGCTTTTATCATGGCAAGAATATCAGCCGGTGATGAGAAAACGCTTGATAACGCTGATAGGAAAAAAGGGAAGATATATTTTAAAAACTGGTCGAATCTTGGTGCACAAATACTTGGAAAGGTAAAATCTAAAAACGGTAAAATAGAGTTTTATCTATACACACCATATAACGGATCACG
>JAUVKG010000009.1 GCA_030596365.1 Chlamydiota bacterium
AACAAATAAGTTCGAGTAACAGTTTTCGAAGGAATCCAACCAGTTTTAAATGCTCTTGCACGCAAAGCGGTATTAACGTTAAAAGTTAAAGCGCCTGAATATAAAGAGCTGCTTTCCGTTGGTTCGCTCCCATTGGTCGTGTAGCGTATTTCAGCATTTTGTGTTGTTGAAGTAATCGCAACATCAACTCCCCAGTAAAAGCCGGGATCTTTATCAATTATTGGTGTATCAACAATTCCCGGAGAAGTTTCACCGGAATTTTGTTTGCCGGGCGTTGGAGTAGAAAAATATAGATAAGAATTACTTGCCTGGTTCCACCCGTAAGAATGGAAAAAAGATTGTTGGGGGTAATTCGGCGAAAATCCACTGATAAAATTGCGTGGTAATGAATTATCAAAAAGGCCTAAAAATTCACCGTCTTTTGTAAGTTTGAAGTTCGTGTGCAAATACGCACTTGGCGCAGAAGTAATATTTTGTTCATCGCATAAAATTATCAGATATTCGCCGGCATCGATAGAAATTTCAGGAAAAATCCATTTATCCTGTTTGGAATCATCATCAGTCAATGACCATCCTTTTAAATTAATGGAAGTCGATGATGAATTATAAAGTTCCAGCCAGTCAATGAAATTATCACTAATTTGTTCGGGCGCTTCGGGGATAGCAGCAGGTTCGTTCGTACCTATCATATAATGCCAGATGTTTGTATAATAAACAAGCTGACTTGATGGTGAACCTGCAACCGACAAATCTGCTTTTATAGTCATATCGCTGCTGCCAAAAGTAGCGTTATGTGTTTGGATTGCAAGAACATTTGTGCCTTCAATGAGAAAATATGAGGCATCAGGGAGAGTAATAATTTCAGGCGATCCTGCTTCGCGATGGGCTGTTGCCGGCTGATTGTGAGCGAAGAACTGCCCAACATTACCCATATTTCTGCGTGCGATTTCATAACCGTTTAGATAAGCAATAAACGCGTCATCATAGTCAACAGTTAATGTTAAAGAATTTGTTGTTGTAGTTGCAGTAAAAGGCTGTCGAATGTAAATAGAATATGCAATATTCTGAACATTTACTGTAGTCGCGTCATCTCCATCGCCGTAACCGAGACCACCGGGACCTGAACTCCATGAAGAATCGTTGAAATTTGAATCACCCCATAAAATGTGAAGCGGATTTGGTTTCAATAAGCGAGGGTCGAAGATACCGCCGGAAGGCTCAGCCAGGCCAACAAAATAATTCCAAACGTCAGAATTATTTACAATTTGGATTTCCGGTGAGCTGTTTATATAAAGGTTAGCAAAAATTGCCATTGGATTATCTGTGCCTTTATTGTGAACTTGAATCGCGATAATATTTGTTCCTTCAACAAGAATATCCGATGCTTTAGAATAATAAATATTTTCCGGTGTTCCGGAACCGTGAGCATTGTAAGCGGGCTGGTCGTGAAAGCCGAAAGCATCTGCCGGCCCCATATTTTTTTTTCCGATTTCTTTACCGTTAACAAACGCGATAAAACCATCATCATAATCGACCTGCAATCGCAACTGATAGATTTTTGCCGCATCGGCTGCGGAAACGATAAATTTCTGCCGAATGTAAAGAGTTTCAGCTTTGCCTTGAAGATCAGATTGAAGATCAGTACCTAACCCGCCAACGCCGAAGCCGAACCCTCCGTTACCTGATTTCCATGAAGAGTCATCAAAGTTGATATTCATCCATGGAACTCCTCCGCCCAATTGTGGGTATTCTTCGTTAGAATAATTTAATATTCTATCAGAGGATGCTGCAGCGATTTCATTAATAGAGATTACGGCAAAAGAATTGGTCGCAGAAATTGAAGCGAAAAGAATAGTAATGAATTTCAGTATTTTCATAAATTAGTAAATTTTGTATTTTCATAGTGTTATTACTATGTTATTATACACATTTTCCTGTTAAGCGTCAAGAAGAATTTAAAAATTAAAACGATTGCAACGATTGAAACGATTGAAATGTTTAGAAAATCGGCTTGACAAAATTTAATGAATTCAATATAATTTGTGTCCAACTTATATTTTGATAACAATATTACCCAAACTCAAAACATGAACGAGAAAGAAAATAAAAAGCTCTATAAACAGCTTGATGAACTGATTCTGAAAAATAAAGATCTTCCCGGACCTCTCATTCAAATTCTTCATGGCGCACAGGGAATTTTCGGTTATCTTCCAATTGATGTTTTAAATTATGTGGCTGAAAAGCTTGAAAAACCAAGTAGCGAAGTTTATGGTGTTGCAACTTTTTATCATCTGTTCCACCTCAAACCAAAAGGTAAATACCAGTTTAAAGTATGTCTTGGAACAGCATGTTACATTCGTGGCGGACAAATGCTTGTAGATGTTATTAAAGAAGATCTCGGCATTGATATGGGTGAAGTAACAGAAGATATGATGTTCAGTCTTGAAGCAGTACGATGCATCGGTGCCTGCGGACTTGCGCCCGTTATGATGGTAAACGACAAAGTTTATGATAAATTAATTTCGCCGGCGAAAGTTCGCGCGGCTATAAATGAATATAAAGATATAGTGGCGGAAGATAGTAAACAATCCGCGTAACCCAACTCCGGAGACTAAATCGAGGGGACATAACAAATTTATATGTACCAAATTAAGCCTTATACTCATCGCATTGGGAATAGTCTCCGAAATTTGGTGAGCAGTTTCACATTGGAAGTGTAATGTACGAGTTATCGTTATTTGTACTTGATCTTGTGCAGAATTCCATAACAGCCGATGCGAAACTTATAAAAATATGGCTCTTTGAATTTGAATCCGCAAACTTCGTGACCGTAACTGTAGCAGATAACGGTAAAGGGATGTCTGAAGAAGTTATGACGAAAGCGATTGACCCGTTTATGACTTCAAAATCCGAGCGGAAGAAGAAAATAGGATTAGGGTTGCCGTTTTTTAAGCAGCTTATTGAAAGTTGCGAAGGAAAATTCAGAATAAAATCCAAATCAGGTTTTGGAACAGTTGTAACAGGAAGTTTTCCTTACAATAATATTGACCAGCCTCCGGTTGGTGATCTTGAAGATACGATATTAAATCTTGTGATAGCAAATTCCGGAATAGATTTTCTTTATACAAGAGCGAACGATAAAAATAAAAAGGTATTTGACACGCGACCTGTCCGTAAAATGCTTGGTAATGACGCGGAACTAATGTGGCAAAGTGCGGAATTAATTGAATGGTTCAGAAATGAATTAAAAAGATAGCTGGTAGATGGTAGTTAGTAGTCGGTAGTAGAAATATTTAACTTTTGATTTATTAACTTTTAAACCTTAAAGGTCTTTAAATCGACCAACCTTAAACCTTTAAACCTAAAATAAAATGAAACTTGACGAATTAAAAGCAATCAGAGAGAAAGCATCAGCAAAAATAGAAAAACGTAATGCTGATGCCTCGCAATCGGAATGGAAAATCGTTGTAAGTATGGGTACCAGCGGAATCCATTACGGCGCAAGATAAATTATTAAAAAAATAATAGAAGAGGTTGAGAATCTTGAACTTAATGTTCATGTAACTCAGTCGGGAAGTTTCGGTCTTGATGATATAGAACCGGTATGCGCAATATATCACAATGATGACAAAGTAGTTTACGGCAAGCTTAAGCCGGAAATGATAAGAGAACTTCTTGAAACACAAATTGTAAACGGAAATATTTTAACTTCATATCGTGTCGCTGTCCCGGGGGATGTCGGCAATAAACCAGCTTCGGAGTAGAAATGGCTACAGCACGTTTGAGAGTACTAATTTGCACAGGTAAGGTTTGTGAGAAAAAAGGCGCTTCGGCTGTCGAATCAGCTTTAATATCAAGGCTTGTTCAGTTCGGCCTTAATGACGAAATTAAAGTCTCCACAGCCAAGGATTGCGTGGGCTATTGCAAACAAGCTCCCGTTATGATGATTTATCCCGATAACATCCTTTATGGAAAAGTTAAAGTCGAGGATGTTGAGGAAATCGTTGAGGAACATTTTCTTAAAGGCCGACCTGTTAAACGTTTGATTGATGACTCGCTTGACGCGAAAGATGTCATCGATAATATGCGTAAATCCAACTTTTTTAAAGGCCAGGAATTACGTATTGTTATGGAAAACGCCGGTGTAATTAATCCGGAATCAATCGATGAATACATTGGCCGCGACGGTTATCTGGCTCTCGGTAAAGCAGTTACTGAAATGAAGCCGGAAGAAGTCGTGGACGAAATTACACGTTCAGGATTGCGCGGGCGAGGCGGCGGTGGATTTCCTACCGGTGTTAAATGGGGCTTTGTTGCTAAAGCAGAAGGCGAGAAAAAATACGTCGTCTGTAACGCTGACGAAGGTGACCCGGGCGCATTTATGGATAGAAATATTCTTGAAGGTGATCCGCATCGCATTATTGAAGCGATGGCAATTGCCGGTTATGCTATTGGTTCCGACCATGGTGTTGTTTACTGTCGCGCTGAATATCCGCTTGCAATTGAGCGAATAGAGTTAGCGGTTGTACAGGCAAAAGAAATGGGACTTCTTGGTGACAATGTTTTTGAAACTGATTTTTCATTTGACATTGAGCTGCGTGTAGGCGCGGGAGCATTTGTCTGCGGTGAAGAAACAGCGCTTCTTCGTTCTATCGAAGGAAAACGCGGTCAGCCGACACCAAAACCACCTTTCCCGGCTATTTCCGGATTATGGGGTATGCCGACTTTAATTAATAATGTAGAAACTTTCGCGAATATCTGTCCTATTATTAGAAAAGGCGCAGATTGGTTTGCTTCTATCGGAACCGAAAAAAGCAGAGGTACTAAAGTTTTCGCCCTTGCTGGAAGAATTAGAAATACAGGTATTGTTGAAGTTCCTATGGGAACAACGCTCCGCGAAATTATTTTTGAAATCGGCGGCGGTATTCCTGATGGCAAACAGTTTAAAGCTGCCCAGACAGGTGGTCCTTCAGGTGGATGTATTCCTCGCGAACATCTTGATATTCCAATGGAATACGATTCGCTAAAAGAAATCGGTTCTATGATGGGATCAGGCGGACTCGTTGTTATGGATGAAGATACTTGTATGGTTGACGTCGCGAAATTTTTCATGGAATTCTGCGTAAGTGAATCCTGCGGAAAATGTCCGCCATGTCGTGTTGGAACTAAACAACTTTACGATATTGTTGACCGAATTACTAAAGGTGAAGGTGTTATTGAAGATCTCGAAAAATTGGAAGAACTTTCGGAAATGATGAAACAAATGAGTCTTTGCGGACTTGGACAATCGGCTCCGAACCCAATTCTTTCCACAATTCGTTTCTTCAGAAATGAATATGAAGACCATATCTTAAGGAAAAAATGTAAATCAGGCGTTTGTCAGGCTCTATTTACCTCACCGTGCGAAAACGCGTGCCCGTGTAATGTAGATGCTGCGGGATATGTTCAACTTGCCGCGGAAGGTAAATTTTATGAAGCTCTTGAACTTCATAGAGAAAGAAATCCTCTGCCGGCGATTTGCGGACGTGTTTGCCATCATCCTTGTATGGATAAATGCCGTCGCGGTCAAACTGACGAATCGATTAATATTCGCGCTATAAAACGTTATATCTCAAATTTCGAGAAAGAATTAACTGTAAAACCGATTACTCCAACAAAAGAAAAAGTTGCTATTGTGGGTACCGGTCCGGCAGGATTAACTATAGCATATTTCCTTGCTAAGAAAGGTTATGATGTAACTATTTTCGAATCTATGCCTTATCCGGGCGGCACTTTACGCTTCGGTATTCCGGCTTACAGATTACCGCGTGAAGTTATTGACCAGGAAGTTAAATTGATTACTGACCTGGGTGTTAGAATTGTTTACGGCGTCCGTGTGGGTCTGAATATTTCCCTTGACAGATTGCAGGAACTTGGCTATAAAGCTGTTTGCATCGCTATCGGTGCTCGCGTAAGTTATCTCCTTGGCGTTAACGGTGAACATCTTGCCGGAGTGATGGGCGGTATGGATTTTCTTAATAAAGTAAATATTGGTTTCCCGATTCAGGTAAAAGGAAAACGCGTTATTGTTGTTGGCGGCGGGAATACCGCTATGGATGCAGCAAGAACAGCTCTTCGTATGGGCGCTAAAGAAGTTCGTGTTCTTTACAGACGTCTTAAAGAAGACATGCCCGCACTCAAAGAAGAAATCGAAGAAGGAATTAATGAAGGTATTAAATTTACTTTCCTTGTTAATCCGGTTGAAGCTATCGGTGAAGACGGACACGTTGTAAAAATGAAATGCGTTCGTATGAGACTTGGAAGTTATGATGATACAGGCAGAAGAAAAACTTCCGTTATCGAAAATTCTGAATTTGTACTCGATGTAGATCTCGTAATACCGGCTATCGGACAGGAACCCGAAACGAATTTTGCCGAAGTTGAGAAAAACATTCTTATTGATCCTAAATATAGAACTTTTGTTGTCGATGAAGAAACTCATATGACTAATATCCCGGGTATTTTCGCTGCAGGTGACGATAGTACCGGTCCGGCGATGGCGGCAGACGCTATCGGTGACGGCCAGGTTGTTGCCGGAGCTATTGACCGTTATCTTGGCGGTGATGGAGTTTTATGGGAAAAACGTAAAGAAATTATTCCTACGGATTCTTATAACGATGATAATTATGTTGAAACAAGAAAAGAATTCGAACAGTACGTTCTCCCGATAGAGGAACGCTTTAACAATTCTACAATTGAAGATTTTGTTGAAGTTGAACGTGGATTCAGTCGCGACCAGATAATTGAGGAAGCAAGACATTGTTTGCATTGCGATAGAGCGTCATTATCCTGCACAAATGAGGACATCTAAATAACTTTAGTATTTAAATGAATAAGCAATTGGCACTATTATGAAAAAAGAAAAAATCACGATCACTGTTGATGGAAAAGAAGTTGCAGCTTATGCCGGAGAAACTATTCTCGATGCGGCTAAACGCGCGGGAATTTATATTCCTACTCTCTGCCACCATCCACTACTATCCAATACAGGCGCTTGCAGAATGTGCGTTGTTAAAATCGAAGGCACAGGAAGACAAAATCTGAATTCGTCTTGTACAACTCCGGTTAACGACGGAATGGTTGTTACTACTGAATCACCTGAAATCAAAAAAATGAGAAGATTAAATCTCGAACTTATCTTCTCTGAAAGAAATCATCAGTGCCCATTCTGTGAAAAAAGCGGAAATTGCGAGCTGCAGGCTGTCGCTTACAGACTCGGTATGGATTATGTCCGCTTCCCTTTCCTATGGCCTAAAAAAGAAGTCGACGCAAGTCATCCTGACATAATTCACGACGCTAATAGATGTATGCTTTGCGGAAGATGCGTTCGATCAAGTGAAGAAGTTGATAAAAAAGGAGTCTTCGCAATAAAAGGCCGCGGAATTGATTCCGACGTTACTGTAAATATTGATGGTCGGCTTGGAGATACAGAAGTTACCAAAGATGATGTTGCGATTCAAATTTGTCCGACAGGTTCACTTTGTGAAAAAGGACTCGCATATTCAGAACGTTACGGTGAACGTCGATTCGATATGAAACCTATCGAAGGTCCCGTAGAACCCAAATAAGGTATTCGGTGCGGTTGTTACCGCAGGTATTCGGTAGCGGATGTTATCCGTTGAACCGAGTCTGTTAAGTCCGTTTAGTCCGTAGAAATAACGAATAACGATTGAAACGATTGAAATCACCATATCATAAAATCATATCAATCATTAAATAATAAAAGATTAACTTAATTTTATATACAAAATGGCAACAAAAAAATCAAAACCAATTGTAGCTACCTGTTGGCTTGCCGGATGCGCCGGATGTCACATGTCTCTTCTCGATATTGATGAACGCATAGTTGCGCTGTCTGAACTTGTTGATTTCAGCGTAAGTCCGATAACCGACTTTAAAGAATTACCGGAAGTTGATATCGCTCTTATCGAAGGCGCTGTTGCTAACGAAGATAATATGGAAGTTCTTAAAGATTTCCGCAAAAAAGCTAAATTCCTGATCGCTTTTGGCGATTGCGCTATCTTCGGTAATTTACCGGCTATGCGTAATGCTTTTACAGTTAAAGAATGTCTTGAAGAAGCTTTTCTTGATACTGAATCTACTGTTAATCCAAACGGTATTATTCCGACAGGTGAAGATGTTCCTAAGTTACTCCCAAAAGTGCTTACTGTTCCGCAGGTTGTTAAAACTGATTATAATCTCCCGGGTTGTCCGCCGGATGCTGATGCCATTTGGTTTTTGCTTACAGAACTTCTTGCAGGCCGTGTACCTGAACCGACAGAAATTCCGTATAGAGATTTTAAGTTTGATTAATTATGGGAATTACATACATAACAGCTGAAGTAAAAAACAAAAGCAAGAAATGTTTTGTTAAGTTTCTTGTCGATAGTGGAGCTACTTATTCTGTTTTGCCTGAAAATGTATGGAATGACCTTAAACTTAAACCTAAAAGAGAAGTTGTACTTACTCTCGCAGATGGCGAGGAAATTAAAAGAGATGTTTCTGAATGCTTTATCTCAATACCGCAAGGCGAAGGACATTCGCCTGTGATTCTTGGAAAAGATGATGACAAACCTTTACTTGGAGCGGTAACTTTGGAAAATCTCGGATTAGTGCTTAATCCGCTTAACAGGACACTAAAACCGATGAAGATGCTTTTAGCATAGCGATTTGCAATTAATGCAGATAAACGGTATAATGGTATTTGAATATTGGATTGATGGAATATTGGATTGTTGGATTGATGGAATATACTAACTACGAACTACGAACTACGAACTACGAACTACGAACTACTAACTTACTTTAAATAAACATTATGTCAAAAAAAATTGAAATAAATCCGGTTACAAGAGTTGAAGGTCACGGGAAAGTGACTATCCATCTCGATGATAACGGTGCTGTCGAAGACGCACGTCTTCATATTGTAGAGTTCCGCGGTTTTGAAAAATTTGTTCAGGGAAGACCTTTCTGGGAAATGCCGACTCTTTCACAGCGCATGTGTGGTATATGCCCGGTTAGTCATCACCTTGCGGCGGCAAAGACCTGCGACGCACTCTTTAGTTCGAAAGTTCCGGCAGGTGCTGATAAAATCAGAAGAATGATGCACAATGGTCAGGTTCTACAATCTCACGCATTGCATTTTTTCCATCTTTGCGCGGCTGATTTTTTGCTTGGTTTTGATTCTGACCCGGCCCAAAGAAATGTTATCGGACTTATTAATGCCGATCCTGAACTTGCGCTCAAAGCGGTCAGACTGCGTAAATTTGGTCAGGAAGTCATTCAGTTTACCGGTGGTAAAAAAATCCATCCGACAGGTGCAATTGCCGGCGGAGTAAACGCCCCTGTTACTGATGAAGCCAGAAAATACATGCGCGAAAATGTTGACCAAATTATTCAATGGGGAATTGATGGTGTTGAAATTTGTCTTAACTATTATAAAGAGAATGTAGATCTTTTTAATACTTTTGCTTCTTTTGATACAGGTTATATGGGCTCCGTAAACGAAGAAGGCGAATTGCAGCTTTATGACGGAAAACTTCGCGGTATCGATGCGAATGGACAAATCGTTTTTGATCAGCTTCCTTATGAAAACTATCTTGATGAAATCAATGAAGCTGTTGAAGATTGGTCTTATATGAAATTCCCATTCTTTAAAAAACTCGGCTATCCTGAAGGTAGTTATCGCGTTGGTCCTCTTGCGCGTTTCAACATTGCAGACAGTATTTCGACACCTGAAGCCGGGAAATATTTTGATATTTTCAAAGAAATTGCCAACGGTAAACCGGTTAAAGGTTCACTGTTTTATCATTTTGCAAGACTTGTAGAAATGCTTCATGCTACTGAGTTGATAAAAGAAGGTCTTGAAGATGACGATATCCAAAGCACCGATTTAATTCACAAAGGTAAAATGATTAATGAAGGCGTTGGAATTATTGAAGCGCCGCGTGGAACGCTTATCCATCATTATAAAGTTGACGATGACGGTTTGCTTGAAAGATGTAACCTTATTGTTGCGACAACTCAGAATAATGTTGGTATGAATAGTGCCGTTTCTACTATCGCAAAGTCATTCATCCAGCCGGGCAAAGAAATTACTGAAGGTATTCTGAACAGAATTGAAGTTGGTATCAGATGTTATGATCCATGCTTAAGCTGTGCTACTCATGCTGTAGGCCAGATGCCGTTATCGGTTGACATTGTAGACAAGCAGGGGAATGTAGTTAAGCAGTTAGTTCGTGATTAAAAGTGTCGCGCCGGTTTCGCGTTAGCGTCCGGTGTATGTTGGGTAGTTTAGTGCAGGCGCTCGGAGGAAATTCATCTCTTCGCGATGAATTTAAAATTTAAATATAAAAAGCGAAGCAGAAATAAAATCTGCTTCGCTTTTTTATTATCCTAATATCCTACCGACCTTGTGTCGGTGGATTATAAAATTGGCAAAAGAAGAATATTAAAAGCCCGCCCTTTCTCCCGTAGCCCGCACGCATAGCGTGCGGGCTGCGCGAGAAGGATAGCAATTATATTTTAATTTTTAAATTAATTTGTTCACTACCGACGCAAGGTCGGCAGGATATTAAAATAGTTTCTTCCAACCTATAATTTCCTTTGCGCCATTTAATTCCCCTCCTGTTTTAGGAGGGGTGGTTCAATCAGCATTTATTGCCACGAATTTTCACGAAATTTAAATTTGATTATTATTTTATTCTTTTTAAATTTGTGATTTATTTGTAATTTATTATTTGATTTTTGTTATTTATTTTTTATAACACTTTTCCGTTCGCTTTCAGGCAAAAACTATATCTGTGTTATCTGCAATATCAGAACACACAGTAAATATATCACTTAAATCAAGATCATGAACATTTGAGCGACCGTTTATTCTTGCCAGAGTCTCCAATTCATCTCTTGTTGTATTATAGAAGTTAACAAATCTTTGTTTTGAGGCGGGAATAGAAAATCGTGCCCGCATTTTAGGATCCTGAGTAGCGATTCCAACCGGACATTTACCCGTATTGCAAATCCGGTATTGCTGACAGCCAATCGCAAGTAAAGAAGATGTTGCAAGAGCAACAGCATCAACACCGAGAGCTAATGCTTTAGCAATGTCTGTGCTATCACGAAAACCACCTGTAATACAAAAGGTAACTTTACTTCCAACAGAATCGAGATATTTTCTTGCTCTTCTGATGGCATAAATTGACGGCAGGCAAACATTATCGCGAATGAATTCCGGTGCCGCACCTGTAGCACCTCCCCGACAATCAATAGTTATGAAATCCGGTTCGGCAGCCAAAACAAATTTCAAATCTTCTTCGATATGTCCCGCCGAGAATTTTATACCGACAGGTTTGCCTTCAATCACTTCCCGAACATGATCGACAAGTTTTTTCAAATCTTCCGAGTTGTGAATATCAGGTTGCGTGTTCGGTGAAATAAAATCTTCTCCGGGTTTAATCCCTCGTATAGCTGCTATTTCTTCAGTAACTTTCGATCCCGGTAAATGACCTCCCATTCCCGGTTTTGCCGCCTGACCGAATTTTATTTCTACAGCATCTGCCTGTCGCAGAATATTTTCATCGCGTGTAAAACTTGTTGTGCCGATCTCATAAATATATCGTGTGGCGTGTTTCCTTTCTTCAGGATGCATCCCTCCTTCACCTGAACAGGCCGCTGTGCCAACTTCCGATGCCCCCATGGCAAGAGCGATTTTGGCTTCTTTTGATAATGCTCCAAAAGACATGTGTGAAACATAGTAAGGAAGATCCAACTCTAAAGGTTGTGCCGCAGTCGCGCCTATAATAGTTTTAGTTGACACACTTTCTTTTTCATCAAGTGGAGTTCTGAAAAATTGGGCGCCGCGAAATAATATGGTTTGAAGATCCTGAAAAGTGTGTCTGGTTCCCATAGGAGAAATTTCACTTTTACCTGTTTTTGCCATTTTTTGAATTAGCGAGAACTTTTCTTCGCCTTCATACTCATTCCGACTGTATTCAGATAAATAATCATCAAGCGATAATTCAGTTTCTTCAGAAACTGAATTAGGAATTTGGTTGGTCCTTTTATCGGTTGCGTATGTATTTTCTTCCTTGACAATTTTTTCGATAAGTTCAAACTTATCCTGTGAAGCGCCGCAAACGGGACATTTCAACGGTGGATTATCTCCTGTTACTTCATATTTACAAATTGTACATCTCCATTTTTTCATAATTATCTCCTTATGCCGTGCCGGTTTGAGTTAATTTGCGGGCACGGCTTAGTAAATTTGACTTAAGGTCAAATTTATGGTGTTATTATATTCCCTTGATTATTATAAATATTAAAAATCATTTTGACATTAATTATTTTGACAAATAAAATTGAAATTAATAATTAATCGTACTGCTTTGTCGCGCCGGTTTTTGGTGATTTGCAGGCGCTCGGAGGAAATTCATCTCTTCGTGATGAATTTATAGTTCGAATTATTGTTTCTGGGTTCTTCGCCAAGTTTTTTTAATAGTCCTGCAATTAAATCGTACTGCTTTGTCGCGCCGGTTTTTGGTGATTTGCAGGCGCTCGGAGGAAATTCATCTCTTCGCGATGAATTTATAGTTCGAATTATTGTTTTTGGGTTCTTCGCCAAGTTTTTTTAATAGTCCTGCAATTAAATCGTCCTGCTAAATAATCTTTCTGCGTTTTTGTACATTATCGGCTCAATTAATTCTATCACTTCTTCAATATTCAACCAGCCTTCATCAACAAGCTCAGTCAATGCTTGTGTAATTCCTCTTCTCGCTATTTCCGCATGACCGACAACTGCTTCAACGTGGCCATAATCTCCGCCAAAAGTTAAAATTTTACTTGCCGGGGCTGTAACGAGAAATTCTTTAAGGAAATTCTTTGCGGCAATGGGATTAATTATCCATGCCCAACACATCGATGCGTGAGCATTGGTGTGGTGCTTAACAATTGCAGTAAGCTCGTTTTGATATGGATACGTCATG
The DNA here is from genome assembly GCA_030596365.1 of Chlamydiota bacterium. Classification (GTDB taxonomy): domain Bacteria; phylum Auribacterota; class UBA3054; order UBA3054; family B51-G9; genus B51-G9. The sequence goes on from JAUVKG010000009.1 coordinate 13,020, forward strand.
TGCATAAAAACAAATTTTGTTTTCGGGGCGTTTATACACATTGCCGTTAATTCACCGGGAATATTTCTTAAACGATCCATCGGCATACCGTTCGCGCCGGCGAAATAACCTGTATGAAGTTTTATAGGGAGATTATATTCGGTAGCTTTATCGACAGCATACCAGAACAAATGGTCTTCTAATTGTTTTTTTTCATCCGGCGACATTTTTTCTTTATTCAATCTTTTCAGAAAAATCGGTGCGGCTTTTTCTTTCGGCACCCTTTCGTAATTCATTTCACGATTATAAGCATTTTGCGATTTTACCGCCACGGCATCCTTACCGTATTTCTCAAAATACCAATCAATCACCGTGTACCAATCATCAATATTATTAACTTTAATCCCTGTAGGCTCGCTAAATCCTTCAATACTTTCACCGAGAACTGAATCGGTATCCGCGAACATTGGGACAAAAGAAATATCCTGCATCAACAGGTCGGGATATTCAGTTTCGCAAAATAGTTTACCTGCAAGACTATTCACCTGGCACGATTTAACATTCGCGAAATTTCTGAGAATTGTTTTATAAAAGCCTTTCTTTTTTAATTCCAGGTATTTTTGTTGTATAAGTTCAAGATTATCGTAGGAAATATTATCAACATCGTACAATTTTTTTAAAGAAATGAGAATAGCTTTTGTGTAACCGGTATTTTTTACAAAATTCCAATACGGCGAAATAATGTTCCACTTTTCTGATAGGGGAGTTTCAGGCAGCCAGGTTCTTTCAAAATCATTCATGCTAAGCCCGGCGGAAATTAAATCATCGCCCAGATAAGGTCGCAGCATATCCATCCAGCAATCATCATTACCTGATTTCTCTAATCGTTCACTTTCTTCACAGAGGTGTTCATGAGTATCGATAAAAGGAGTTAGATAAACTTTTTCCTGAATTATTTTTTGTATCTTTTCTTTTGTCATAATTCGGATTTAAATTAGTTGGTTATTTACTGTCCTATTATTATACCACTTTCACTGTTTTTTTGTAGGATTATTATACAAGAGACACCCGTTTTTAAGCGTTTTCAAGTTAGATCTCATTCAAAACGGGCCAAATGGCAAAAAATGCTGATTACATTTGACAAAATCAGTTGAGAAAAACTAAATCTTGCCGAAAATGGCGGGCAGATAAAATCTATAATTGGTATTCAAAAACTCTTTTCGAGTAACCTATAAAGATGCTGCTCGAAAAGAGTGCAGGCAAAAAAACTCCCCTCCTTAATAAGGAGGGGTGGTTGAAGACCGGGATGATTCTCCATTATTCCAATTTACACGCTAAAGCGTGGACTCCAACAAACCAATAATCCAACAAATTCTTCTACCCCCTTGACAAATGGATTGCAATGTGGTATAATAGTACCAGAATAAAATAAACGTAGAATCTTAACTAAAACAAAAGGTGATGAAATGAAAGCTATATCAATTATCGTAATTTCGGCAACTACTCTCTTATCCTCAGTTCAAAGCGTTTCAGCAAATTGCGGATCGTGTGAAGGTGATGTTAAACAAAAAGTAGAATGTGCATCGGCAGTAACTCAACAATCAGCAGAAAAAGCAACTGATGTTAAAATTCAGAAACTTTGTCTGAAATGCGGCCAGGTTAAAGGCTCGGAAGTCTGTTGTAAGCCCGGACAAAAACTTTGTACAGATTGTGGACTTGTAAAAGGATCACCGGGCTGCTGCAAAATTCCAAAAGACGCAAAGAAAGCTTATTATTGTCCTAAGACAAAAAAGGTTGTTACGTCTAAAGCAGACTGTCCTTATTTAAAGGGTAAAGCTGCTAAGAAAGCTAAGGCTGATTGTTCTCCTTCCGGTGGATGCCCGCTTAGCAAGTAATAAAATAAGTGCTTAAAAAAATCCCCGGAAGCCAAGAACTTTCGGGGATTTTTTGTTTATGTCTGACCGAAAAGGGAAACAGACATCTGATTGTTTGGTATCGCAATGGGGCCCACGCAATTTTTATGTCTACCAACACAAGGTCGGTGGGACATTTACTTTTTCGAGCAGCGTTAGAGTAGGTTAAGCTTCCAGCTTAATGTCAAGCTGGAAGCTTGACTTACTTTCCCTTAATTAGACATTGCTCGAAACGAAGCCGGCGATTTTACAACCGTAAATCAGCAACATTATTATGAATTTTAATATAATAAAAATAGCGAACATTTCTTTAATTACTATTTTTTTGACAGACTACTCTTTTGGTAAAATGAAATCAAATTTTAAATATACTAACGCGTTGATTAATGAAACAAGTCCATACCTTCTTCAACACGCTCATAATCCTGTGAACTGGTATCCGTTTGGAACGTCAGCTTTTACGCTTGCCAAAAGTGAAAACAAACCAATTTTTCTTTCTATCGGCTATTCCGCGTGCCATTGGTGTCATGTTATGGAAGAAGAATCTTTTGAAAATGAAGAAATCGCAAAACTTTTGAATGATAATTTTATAAGTATAAAAGTTGATCGGGAAGAAAGACCGGATGTCGATCAGGTTTATATGACTGCTGTACAGATGTTAACCGGCAGCGGCGGCTGGCCTCTTTCAGTTTTTATTACACCTGAATTAAAACCATTTTATGGCGGGACATATTTTCCACCTGAAGATAAATATGGGCGTACCGGCTTTAAAACAGTTTTAACTCAAATTGCCAAAGCTTGGAAAAATGATAAAGGTAATATTGTATCAAGTGCTGATTCTTTAACGGCAGCTTTAAAATCTGTTGAAAAAACAAAAGGAAATACCGGAGAAGCAATAACAGAAGCGCCTTTTAAAAAAGCAGCCGGTAATCTTAAATCTTCTTTTGATTCACAATGGGGCGGATTCGGTGGAGCGCCAAAATTTCCTTCTACCGGATTGATGCGTTTTCTTCTTCGTCAATACAAAAACACCGGAGATAAATCTTTGCTGAATATGGTTACAAAAACCCTGGACCAAATGTCGATTGGCGGGATCTATGATAAGGTAGGCGGTGGTTTTCATAGATATTCAGTTGATAATGAATGGCTTGTTCCTCATTTTGAAAAAATGCTTTACGATAACGCGTTATTAAGTATCGCTTACCTTAATGCTTATCAGATCACTCATAATCCGGAATATAAAAAGACGGTAATCGAAACACTTGACTATATTAAAAGAGAAATGACAACTCCCAAAGGCGGATTTTACAGCTCGCAGGACGCGGACAGTGAAGGCGAAGAAGGAGTGTATTATATTTGGACACCTGAGCAGATAGAAAAAATTCTGGGTAAAAAAGACGGGAAGATATTCAATAAAGTATTTGGAATAACAACTTCAGGAAATTTTGAAGGTAAAAATATACCCAGGCTGTCAGGAAAAATATCTGATCCTGAAAAAATAACTGAAATGCTGGTGAAGCTAAGAATCGAACGCGAAAAACGTGTTCATCCGGCAAAAGACACTAAAATTATTACCGCGTGGAACGGTCTCATGATTTCCGCATTCGCGAAAAGCGCGCCGGTATTTGAAGACAATAATTTTCTTACTACCGCTCAAAATGCCGCGGATTTTATTTTATCTAACTTAGTAGAAAACGGGGAACTTTATCACTCTTACTCTAAAAACAAAAGAAGCGGATCGGGATATTTAGACGATTATGTGTATTTTATAGAAGGCTTAATAGATTTATACGAAGCGGATTTTAATGTTAAATGGCTTAAAAACGCTGAAAAGTTAGCTGATTCATTAATATCAGACTTTTGGTATAATGATGACAGTTGTTTTAATTACGCGTCTGATGCCCATAAAAATGTTCTGGTTAAATTTAGACCGTCTTATGATCAGGCTTTGCCGTCAGGTAACGCGGTAGCCGCTATGTCGCTTCAAAGATTATCGGTATTGACCGGTAAAAAAGAGTACAAGCAAAAAGCGGAAAGGATACTCAAACGATTTCAGAAAGATATTAATCAATCGCCGAGGGGTTTTTGTTTTATGCTTTGTGCTATGGATTTTTATTTGCGTGGAGCGACGGAAATTGCTGTAATAGGGTCGAAAAATAAAAAAGATATATTTTCGGTAATTTATAATACATTTTTACCAAATAAAATTATTGCTTTTTCTGAAAATGGTGATGGAAAAACTTTACCGTTACTTAAAAATAAAAAAATTATTGATGGTAAAACAACAGTTTATTTATGTAAAAATTATCAGTGCAAAGCGCCGGTAACGTCGATAGAAGAACTGAAGAAATTAATCCGGAGTCGTTGACTAATTATAGTGCACTTGGAAAAGGGAGCGAAAAAGATTCCCCTCCTTACCAAGGAGGGGAGTTTTGGAACACTACAAATTCCAATACCCTTTACTAATTAAAGCAATTGGTGGTAATATAGAAAAATGAACAATAAAAAAGAACAAAGACTTAAAGGTATTCCTATAAGCGAAGGTATAGTTTGCGCAACGGTGTGCCTTCTTGATAACGATCGGCACACTCAATCTGCGTGCACAAGGATTTTATCTGAAAATATTGAAACGGAGAAACAAAGACTTTCTTCTGCTATTGAGCAAGTATCATTGAAGTTTGACAGTCTTAAAGAACAGGTCAGTTCAAAAATTGGAAAAGGCGAAGCGGAAATATTTTCCGCGTTGAAATTTATGCTGAATGATATCAGTGTTATAAAAAAACTTAATGAAGCAATAGAAAAAAATCTTTGCAGCTCTGAATCGGCTGTATTTAAAGTCTTTGGTGAATTTATTGCCCGGTTCGAAAGTATTGATGATAAATACATTAAGGAACGCGCAACCGATATTGCTGATATAAAATACCATTTAATAAACGAACTTGCGGACGAAAGAGATAATTTTAAATGTAAAGGAGTTGGACAGTGTGAACATGGACATAACAGAATCGTTGTTGCTGAAGAATTAACACCGTCAACCACATGCAATATTAATGTTGATACAACACTTGGCTTTGTAAGCGAGCGCGGTGGTAAAACATCTCATGCTGCTATCATATCACGTGCGCTTGGTATTCCTGCTGTAACAGGAATTCCCGACATTTACAATACAATTAATTGTGGAACGGAAGTTTTAATAAATGGGTTTACAGGTGAAGTAATTCTTTGGCCTTCGGAAGAAACTAAGGCTCAGATTCCTGACCAACCGTCCCGGGTTTTAACAGGAGAAATTGATAATAAGCCTGTTCAGGGATTTAAAATCTTAGCTAACATAAGCTGTTCAAAGGAAGTTTATAAGGCGCTTGAAGTTAACGCTGAAGGAATTGGTCTTTACAGAACCGAAATGGAATTTATAACTGAAAAAGCTGCCTTGAACGAAGAATCACAATATCAGAGATATGCTGAAGTGGTTAAAGCGATGAAAGGTAATACTGTATATTTTAGATTGCTTGATGTCGGTGGTGATAAAGAACTTCCTTTTTTGAATATCCAGAAAGAGGCAAATCCTCAACTTGGATGCCGCGGAGCAAGATTATTAAAATTACGCCCCGAACTCCTTGCAACGCAGGCAAGGGCAATAGCGCGATCATCTGTTCACGGACCTGTTGCTGTAATTTATCCGATGATAGTTTCTTGTGAGCAGTTTGTCGAGTTAAGAGAAATGTTTAATGAAGCGGTTAAAAATATATCTTGCGGAGAAATTTTACACGGTCCTATGTTTGAAGTGCCGTCAGCGTGTTTTGTTGCTGATGAATTGTTTGAAATTGCTGACTTTGCAAGTGTGGGAACTAATGACCTCGTTCAATATTTATTCGCGATTGACAGGGGAAATGAACAGCTTGCGGATGAATATAATCCTGATCATCCGATTTTATGGAGTATATTAAAAACTATAAATGAAGCGGCCAAAAAATATAACCGTCCGGTTTCGATTTGCGGTGAAATTGCATGTGATGCACGTTATATTCCTAAATTATTAGAAGCGGGTTTTAAAATTTTCAGTGCTGCAATTCCAAGTATACCGGGAATTCGGCAATCAGTTAGGGATAATAGTTAGTAGTGAGTGGTGAGTAGGGAGTAGGGAGTAGTTAATAGTTAATAGTTAATAGTTAATAGTTATTAGTTAATAGTGTGAAGGTGTGAAGGTGTGAAGGTGTGAAGGTGTGAAGGTGGGAAGGTGGGAAGGTATTCCCTCGGGAGTGGGTTAGGGGGATTTTAAAGTGAGAGAATTACCCTTAAACTTTACCC
>JAUVKG010000059.1 GCA_030596365.1 Chlamydiota bacterium
AATAGTGTATACTTACGCTAATAATAACTTATTTAAATTTTAAAAGAGAAGAAAATGACAAAAGAAAAAACGACAGAAAAAATGACATTTAATGAACTTGGTCTTTCGGCAAGAGTGCTGAATGCAATTAATAAAAAAGGATTTGAAGAACCAACTGATATCCAAATCTTAACCATTCCGGTAATGCTTAGAGATGATACCAATATCATCGCACAGGCACAAACAGGAACGGGCAAAACCGCCGCATTCGGTTTGCCTCTGATAGAAATGATCGATCCTGAAGCTAAAGGTGTTCAGGCGCTGATTCTTGTTCCCACACGTGAATTAGCAATTCAGGTGTCTGAAGAAATACATTCACTCAGAGGTGAAACCAATATCAAAACAATGCCGATCTACGGTGGACAATCTATTGACCAGCAGTTGCGAAGACTTAAAAAAGGCGTGCATATCGTTGTTGGAACTCCGGGCAGAATAATTGATCATCTTAAAAGAAAGACTTTAAAGATCAGGGGAATTGATCACCTTATTCTTGATGAAGCGGATGAAATGCTGAATATGGGATTTATCGAGGATATGGAAGAAATAATGAAGCATACAAATTCTGATAAAAGAACGCTTTTGTTTTCCGCTACAATGCCTCAAAAAATTAAAGACCTTGCCCGTAAATATATGGATGGGTATGAGCTTGTTAAATCTAAAAAAGAAACCCTGACAACTAATTTGACTGAACAAATTTACTTCGAAGTAAAAGCCTCCGATAAATTCGAAGCACTGTGCAGAATAATTGATATCGAAGACGGATTTTACGGCTTGATTTTCTGCAGAACAAAAATTGATGTGGACTCCATCGCAAATCATTTGATCGATAGAGGATATGACGCCGAAGCTATTCACGGTGATATTTCACAGCAGCAAAGAGAAAAAACCCTTAACAGATTTAAAAAACAAACCGTTAATATACTCGTCGCGACTGATGTCGCAGCACGAGGAATTGATGTTAATAACCTGACTCACGTTATAAATTATTCTCTGCCGCAAGATCCGGAATCGTATGTTCACCGTATAGGACGAACCGGTCGCGCGGGACAGGAAGGAACAGCGATCACGTTTATAACACCGAGCGAGTATAGACGTCTGATGTTTATACAGCGGATTGCCAAAACAGAGATTAAGAAGGCGAAATTGCCTAAAGTTAAAGATATCATCAATGCTAAAAAGAAAAAAATATATGATGATTTAGCAGCTGTTCTTGGAAGCGATGAAGTTGATACTGAATATTACAATTGGGCAAAAACTTTGCTTGAGAATAATAACCCGACAGAAATAGTAGCCTCAATACTTAACTATTGCTTCGAAGATGAACTAAATCCAGACGCTTACGGCGAAATAAAAGAAGTCGCTTCAAGAGGAAGGCAGCTTGAAAGTCATGGAACAACAAGACTTTTTGTTGCCTTGGGTAAAAAAGACAAGCTTAATCCAAAAAAACTTGTTAAACTTATTACAGGCAGAGTTCACATTAAATCCAGACAAATTGGCGATATACAGGTTATGGAGAACTTCTCTTTTGTAACTGTGCCTTTTGATCAAGCAGAAAAAATAGTTGCCAGCTTTAAAGAAAGAGGCCAACGTCCCCTGTTTACTCATGCAAATAAAAAATAACGAGAGCTTAAACCTTGAAAACATTAAAGCATCTTTTTGATAAAAATTTGGCTTGGGCAACTTCTATTAATAAAGAAAATCCCGGCTTCTTCTCATCTTTGGCTAAACAACAAGCACCTAAATATCTTTGGATCGGATGTTCAGACAGTCGTGTACCCGCGACTCAGATTGTTGGTTTGTCTCCGGGAGAAATTTTCGTTCATCGTAATATCGCGAATGTTGTTATTCATACAGATTTAAACTGCCTTTCTGTTATACAGTACGCTGTAGACGTTCTTAAAGTTGAACATATTATTGTCTGCGGCCATTATGATTGCGGCGGTATAACTGCCGCGCTGGAAAATCATGAACACGGTCTTATAGACAACTGGCTGCGCCACATTAAAGATGTGTATCGCTTTAATGCCGAAAAATTCAATGGACTTACACATGAAAAAAAACTTGATTTGTTATGTGAACTAAATGTAACAGAGCAAGTCAAAAATATTTCCAACACAACCATAGTGCAAAATGCATGGAAGAATGGTCAGGAATTATATGTTCATGGATGGATTTATAACATCAAAAACGGCATTCTAAAAGACCTGGATACTTCCTTCTCATCAAACAAATAATTAGAGTAGGGCAAGCTTCCAGCTTGCCGGTGCAGCGAAGAATTGAGTTGTATTTTTAGATTTTGCCAAGGCACCCTTTTTGGACCTTTTAATCCGGCGTATGCGGGACCAAAAAGATTGTATATCAAAAAGGGCGATGCCCTGTGTTGTATCATCCTGCCCCTGTGGGGCGAGTTTTACAACCCGTCTCTTGATTACCGATCACCAATTACCGGTTCCTTCTTACTTACTCCCGGCGGAAGCTCTCCTTTTCCAAAAAAGAAAATTTCAATATCATCCAACACAGCATAAACACAAGGTGTAATAAATAAAGTTACTGTTGTTCCTAAAGAAAGACCGCAAATAATCGCAAGCGCCATTGGTGCGATAAATTGTTCCTGACCACTTCTTGTAAATGCAATTGTTGACATTCCTGCAATAGTAGTAACTGTTGTAAGAAAAATTGGTCTAAACCGCAGCAACCCGCTTTTCATTAAAGACGCCCAGCGTACTTTATCGGTTATATGCCTGTTGGAACTGGTACGTACTCTATCACCCATGCCATGTTTTTTCTGCCAGTCGTGGCGATATCCATTAATAAAACTTACCATAACAATACTGTCATTGACAATAATTCCAACCAGACCGATTGTTCCCATTAGCGCCATAAAACCGATTGGAAGTTGGAATATCATAAATCCGTAAACCACACCCACAAATCCAAGCGGAATAATACTTAGAATTAAAAAAGGTTGAATAAACGAGTCTAAAACACCTGCAAGAATTGCAAATATAAGTATAAATGCTACTATACCTGCAATAGCCATTGAACGTAATGATTCATTGGTTTCCTCTTCCTCACCGCCATAAGTAACTGAGCAATTTGGAAATTGTTTTTTAAATTGTTTTTCGGTGAATAAAGCTTTAATTTTATTATTTGCTTCTTTAGATGTAATACGTTTTCCGTCAACATCTGCATAAACGGTTATAAGTCTTTTTCTGTCCAATCGCTTTATTTCGCCAAGACCGCGTGACCGGGTAACTTTTGCTATATCACTAAGCATAATTAGATGCCCGCTTTTACTCACTGCTCTAAAGTCTTTAATATCTTCAATACTGTTTATTAGATCTTCGGAATATTTAACTCTGACTGTCACTTCGTCATTGCCCCATCTGAAAACAGAGACTTCAGAGCCTTTAAAGGCAGACATTATTGCTTCGCCTACTTTGGATACATCTCCGCCAAATATAGCTACTTTACCTTCATCAACATCAATATGTACTTCTCTTTTATCATTATCAAAATCATCGGAAATATCCGTAACACCTGATATTGTGGAAAGATATGATTTGTATTCTTCAGCTACTTTCTGCATCTGTTTAAAATCATCCCCGAGAATTCTGATAGTTACAGCTTTACCTACCGGAGGTCCTCCTTTCTCTTTTTCAACTTTTGTCATTATAAATTCAGAATGACGATTTATTATACGGCGTAAATCCCGCACAATGGGTGTCGGCTTTCTGCATCTCGGATTCAATTCATCAACATCAAATATTATATATGCTTCGTTACTCCCGCGTTTAATAATTGTATCATTTTCAGGTCTGACGCCAATTGCTGAAATTACCGCCGCGGTTTCATAAACAGGCATATTAGATATAATATCCATCTCAAGTTCACGTACCGCTGCAGTTGTTTTTTCAAGACTGTAATACGGTGGCGCTTCTAAATATATCATAATTCTGTCAGCATAATTCGCGTCAAATAATTTAAACCGCAAAATGCCTGTCTTTACTATCATAACAGCAGAAAGAAAAGCAAGTATGGCTGCAAAAATAACTATCCAGCGACACCTAAGCGCTACCTTAAGAGCATAACGATAATACTCAAGCACACGGCTTAACAACCTGTCAACCCCACGTCTTACTTTTCGCAGAAAATTTGTTATTGTCCATCCTATTCTGCTGAAGATCGATGTGCTTTCCTTTACTGTTAATTTATGCTTACCGGTATCTTCAGGCTTTACAAAATCAACAAGATGCGAGGGGAGAATAAAAATAACTTCTACAAGTGACAGCAAAAGAGCAACTGTAATTACCTGAGGAATTATTGAAATGAATTTCCCCATTATTCCAGTCGTAAGCAGTAACGGAAGGAATGCAACTACTGTTGTGCTTACAGTTCCTATAACCGGCAATAAAACTTCTTTTGTCCCTATAATCGCGGCATCATAGGGACTTTTTCCATTCTCCATATGCCGGTACACATTCTCACAGACCACTATCGCATCATCTACAAGCATTCCCAGCACAAGGATAAGCGAGAAAAGAGAGATCATGTTAAAGCTGTTGTTGATGAGTTTCAGATAAATGAATGCTCCGAAAAACGAAACCAGCAAACCTGCAACTACAATCATTGAAATCCGCCAGTTCATAAACAAAAGAAGCATTATGCCAACTAAAACCATACTTATGATACCGTTACGTATCATTGTACTCATCCGCTTCTTTACATATTTTGCCGAATCAGAATAGAAGGAAAGATTAACACCGCCAGGTAATAAAACTTTCGCTTCATCAATATATTTTCTCACTTTTTCGTCTATGGCAATCGTATCGCCCGTCTTTCTTTTATTAACAATAAAAGTGATTGCGGGGCGACCGTTAACTCTGCTTAATGTTGTTGCTTCTTCAAAAGTATTACGGATTGTTGCAACATCTCTAAGTCTTATAATCTCATCCTCGGAATTCTTTATAACGATATTTTCAAGATCCCGCCATGTTTTTTCATCTATCTGCTCTAAAACACGTATCGTCATCTCACCGGCATTGCCTTTAATGATTCCACCCGGTATATTTTTATTCTTTACGTTAATAGCATTGTTTATGTCTGCTAATGAAATATTTAAAGCACGAGCGCGGTATGGATCTACTTCCACCCATATTTCTCTGTCGCTCAATCCTCTTACATCAACTTCTGATACCCCTTGTATTGACTCAAACTGTGTCTGAAGTCTATCCGCCAACTTCTTTATTTTTAATAAATTCATTCCGGGCCGATAATTCATACCAACGATTATTACAGGAAATGGAAATTTCTGTTCAATGGTAACCGGAGATTCACTCGTCTTCGGTAAATCTGTTTTAGCAGAATCAACTTCCTGACGAACTTCATTCAAAACTACTTGAATGTCTGAAACATTATCATATAATTTTAAAAATATAAGAGATAAGTTAGGAGAGGAAACCGAATGTATTTCTTTAACATCTTCAATTGCCCTCAACTTATCCTCTATCGGAACTGTTACCAAACGTTCAACGTCTTCAGGTGAATCAAGCGTTACATCCAAAGTTGTTATAGTAATAACATCCGTGCTTACCGAAGGAAATATTTCACGCCGCAAATTCAGCATGCAAATCACTCCGGCAATAAACAACCCTATCATAAGTATGTTTACCAGAACTCTTTGTTTTATAGAAAATTCTATCAGCCGCATAGGATTGTTGGAGTCCACGCTTTAGCGTGTTTTGTGTAACATTGAATTATTGGCCACGCTAAAAGCGTGGTAAAATTAATGGATTAATTCCCCCTTTCCTAAAGTGGAACATCCCGAGTATTCCCTCGGGAGTGGGTTAGGGGGATTTATTTGGACTATTAACTATTAACTAATAACTAATAACTGCTCGCGCTGGGAAGCGCGGCTTACACTATTAACTAATAACTCTATCTTAATATTATCTTATCTCCGGATTTTAATCCGCTTTTTATTTCAAACCAATGTTTATATTCTCTACCGGTTTCAATTCTGACATTTACATTAGATGTTCCAACAAGCAATGTTACAAAGTCACCTTCTTTATCACTATTTATCGTATAAGAGGGAATAACTATAATGTCTTTATATTCGCGCAAAGGGACTTTGACTCTCCCCAGTCCCGGTTTAATTATTGAATCTTTGTTATCATATAAAGCTTCAAATCTGTAAAGCAGTGACTTGGGCTCAACATCACTTGACACAAAAGCTACTGTAGCCGTAAAAATTGTGTCGTCTGTTTCTCCTGCACTGAAAATCACGCTTTTACCGGGCGTAATATAGGATATATCACGGTCACCAACAAAAGTTATTACTCTGAGCCTGGTGTCGTTAATCATGTCAATAAGCGGCTGGCCAGGTGCAATACGCTCACCGGTTTCTACATATCTTTTGCATATCTTACCGTTGAACGGAGCGCTAATTGTACAGTCTATAAGACGTTCTTTTGTATAATCAAGTATTGCTTCAGTATTTTCGTTTTCCGCTATCGCGTTGCGGTGAGAAACAATATATCTTCTTAAAACGTCATCTCCTACAACTTTAGCATCATACAGATCTTGATTATTGCTAAGATCTATCGCCGCGTTTGAAAGTGCAACAGTTGATTCAAGAACTTTTGACATAGCTTTTCGCACTTCTATCTTTTTATATCTTTTGTCTAATTCTATTAATATCTGTCCTTGTGTTACCACGCTGCCGATTTCAACATAAATATTTTTTATTTCTTCACCAATTGCAGCACTTAGCTCGATACGTTTATCGGGTTTTATTATCGTGTTGAAAGTTTTAATTACCATTATATTTGTAGAAAACACGTTATATACGGGTATTCTTTCTTCATACACTTCCGGTTTTTCTTTCTTTTCCTTAATTACTTTCATTAATGACACTCCAAATGCCGATCCGAAAATAATAAAAAGTATTAAAGAAAAACAGCCGATTACTCTGCGTTTATGTTTTACTGAATGAACAGCCATGATTCATGTCGAAGGTTATTAGTTATTAGTTATTAGTTAATAGTTCTTCGTGTTCGCGAAGCGCCCGGCGCATGCGGGGCGGTGTCAGGTGAACTATTTGATTTAAGAACAAGGAACATCGATTTTTGATATTCGATTTATTAACTTCTTAAATCTTAAATCGTTAATCGGTGTTCGGTGTTCAATGTTCGCGAAGCACCCGCGTGCCCGGAGAATTTCGGGGCGTATGCCTGGTAAAGTTTAAGGTTGTCGGGACGGTTAAACTTAGCGTATGTCCCGCCTGAGTAAATTTGCTTTATGAGCAAATTGAATTTATTGTATTTTGCACATTTGATTATGTTTATAAAATAATAAAAAGGGCAAAGCTTACCCACCACCGGCGGGATGTTGATTAACTCCCCTCCTTGTTGAGGAGAGGTGCCCGCAGGGCGGGGTGGTTATTTAATTCAGGCTTCATGTAATCCCATTTTTTCTTAAGATGTCCAACGTCCTAACGAAGTAACACGTACTCATGTTTAACGTCAAATGTCTAACGTCAAATATCATTTAAAATACGCTATTATCATTTCTATACCTACATCACAGGCTTTTTCACGGCTTATTCTTGATGGATAATAAATATTAACATGAGTGCAAAAATCCAAAAGTCCGACAATAACCTGAGCGCTTGCCTCCAAATCTTTTTTCACTTTTTTACTGCCGAATTGTAATACAAGCTTTTTACAAATTTCAAGACCCCGCATACAATAACCATCAACTATACTTTTAAAATGAATGTCCTTCAAAATTTGTTCAAGAAATATTCTGTGCATTTCCACTTCTTCGTTCGATCGAAGTGCGTTATCAATAAGTTTTTCAAGTGTTTTGCGAAGCGTGGATTTATTGTTTAATGAATCAATAAGTTTTTCAGTCGGCTGAAAAATACTTTCAACATGTTCTTCAAATATCTTTTTCAATATATCATTTTTGTCGGCAAAATATGAATATGCCGTGCCGGTGGAAACATCAGCTCCATCAGCAATCTTCGCCATAGTAGTTTTAGCGTAACCATTTTTTGAAAAAAGAACTCGCGCGGACGAAATAATTCGATCAACTTTTTCTTTCGATCGAATTTGTTTCGGTACGCGAACCTTTTTTATTTCTTTTTTATTTGCAGGCATTTTATTAATCCGTTGTCCGTGGTCCGTGATCCGTGATCCGTGATCCGTAGTCGGTTATTAGTATTCGCGAAGCGCCCGGCGTATGCTGGGCGGTATTCGGTGGTCGGTGGTCGCGTAGCGCCCGTAGAATTTCGGGCGGTTCTCGGGCTTCGGGTCGCGGATCTCGGGGGTCAGTTATTCGTTATCCGTTGTCAGGTCTTCATGTCCATTTTGTCCATTGGGTCCATTATGTCCATTGGGTCCATTAAACTCCCCTCGAGGCGGGGTGGTTCTCCATTACCCCATTTAGGACGCTGGGGACAGCGTCCCTCCAATCCATCCATCCATTAATCCATTTCTCAAAACATGAACATTATATCATATTCACCTTATTTTGTCAATGTAACTGTAAGTTGTTTGATATAGAATACGACTTGAATAAAAAACAGAAGATAAGTTGTCAAGCTGGAGGGTCGTCGTCCTCGGCGACCTATATTTACGATTCCTTCGGCAGAAAAATCAAACGAGTTGACAACACCGGTAAGTCCTGTTATTATATTTACGAAGAAATTGATTGCGTTTTCGAGAAAGTAGATAATATTCCAATAATTTGATTACAAAGAAATCAAATTAGGAGACACTGTTTTCACATCAGATTCAATATGAATACTATATTAAATTTTCTTTCTTTGATTTTGGTTTTTATTTTTCTTATAATACCATTGCTATACATATTTTATTTATGCAAGCAATTAATAAAATGTGATAAAGATATTACATCATTTATTTCGGAAAGAAACAATAAATTTTTCTTAACGGTTTATGTGCTTTTCCCACCTGTTTTATGGTATCGACTTTTGCATTTTTTACTAAAAGAAAAATACAGAATATTAAGTTTTACTATTACTTTGTTTTTGTTTTTTTGGTTTATTGGTTTATTGGATAATTTATCATATCTTTTGGATAAAATTCCTTATGGAATTTATTATGTAAATGTTATTGTTGGAGCTTTGTTTTACTTAATACCGATATTATTTATAATACTATATTTTCAAATAAGAAAAAATTGACAGGATAAACAGGATAAACAGGATAAACAGGATAATTAAATTTTAAATTCATCACAACGGGATGAATTTTCTCAGCCGTGCCTAAAAGTTATCAGAAACCGGCACGGCAATTCTTAAACTTTAACATCCATACAGACCAATTCTAAAGGACACATTGTCCTTAACGGACTGTGTAACGCGACTCCCCTGCTGATATATAAAAGCGAATTATTGAATTCTACAAATCCTGACTCGTGAGTACTTCCATATTTCGAAGGAATAATTAACGGACCAAGTCCGGGTAAAGCGTTTTGACCACCATGAGTATGTCCGCTCAAAACTAATTTTATGTTTCTCAAAGGATATTTACGAATATTGTCCGGGGTATGAGAAAGTAGAATGACAAAAGAATTATCAGGTATTTCGGCAAGATTTTCAACAATATTATCTTTAATCCACGGTCGTTCAGTGCCGGCAATAAAAATATTTTCTCCGTTTATTTCAACAGTCTTTACTTTTCCGGCAAGGTGAACAAAACCGATTTCCTGCAACATTTCAACAGTTGGTTTTCCATCATGCCAAATATCGTGATTTCCACAAACGAAATAAATTCCGTATTTAGCTTTAAGTTTTGAGAAGATTGGTTTTAAATCTAAAACGGTTTCAGGATTCTGAAGAAAATCCCCTGTAAATAAAATTAAATCCGGATTACATTCATTTACAGCAGAAACAATTTTTTCATAATATTCACGGGAAACTTTTCTTACATAATGAATGTCTGTCAGATGAACAATACGAACATTTTTTATATTTTTAAAATCCCCGGGAATTACAATTTTGCAGTTGTGGAGATAAAGTTTATTAATTTTATTTCCCGGAATCAGCGAAGCGATTTTATAAATGTGTTTCCATAAAGATGTTGTTGGGAAAAACCTGACACAATCGATATAATTTGTTGATTGCAATTGAACTTTTTTGTTGATTCCAATTGACTTGAGTTTTTTCACAATTTTTCTTCTGATAATTTCAGCTGAAAAAGCTATAAATCCTGTTAAAACCAAAATAGAAGTAAAGAAATTTTGATTTAATATTTCACGAAAATTTAATGAAAATAGACCGGAAGATAAAGGACTTAATTTTAATAGCCAAAACACAAAAAGAAACGGCGTGAGAAATAAAAACGTTCCGCCAAATAATATTAAATTTATCAGCTTGTCAGACAGTGCCGCAATTCTATTTAACGACCTGCATAAAATATACAGCCA
>JAUVKG010000289.1 GCA_030596365.1 Chlamydiota bacterium
CTTCTCTTTGGTATTATAATATAAGTCTCAACTCCGAACTCTCAACTACCAATTTTCAAGTTTAAGAAAGTATAATAAATTATACCTGAAAAAAACGTGCGTATGCCGAGGGGTGCCCGTAGGGCGGGGTGGTTTTGTCCATTGTGTCCATTAGGTCCACAAAGCAGGATATTTTATATTTTATCCCTTTCTTTTTTCAAATACTGCATGGGGGTGATTTTCATTATCTCTTTAAATTTCCTGGTGAAATAAGCGCTGTTATCAAAACCTGTTCCCAAGGAAACATCAATAACGCGGACACTGCTGTCTTTCACCATCATTTCAACCGCTTTTTCTATTCGTAACCGAATAAGATAATCTATAGGTGGCAACTCGGTTATTTCTTTAAAAGTGTGTCTGAAAGTGCTTTCGGACATATCTGCTTTTTGTGCGAGAAGCAAAGTGGAAATAGGTTGTGTATAATTATTTTCCATAAAGTCTATAGCAGCGCTTATTCTTAAAAGAGCTTTTGGCCGTGGGGAACTTACTTCAGAATAAAACTTACAGACATTTATAATTATAAGTTCAAAAAAACCTTCCAGCAATGCATCTGTTCCTGACCAGTTGTCTCGCTGTTCCAGGCTCATAAGATGAATAAGATGAAATAATTTTTCCAGTTGTTGAGAATTCAGATGAAGTTTTGATTTAAACTTATGTTTTTTTCTGTACATTGGTTCATGGACAAAAAGTGCTTGAAAGCCCGGTAAATCCGAGAATTTTTCTTTAAAGGATTCAAAGTAATCACGTTTATATAAAACATTCACCAGATATAAATGATTAGTGTTTGTATATCCATGTTTATGACTGCCGCGTAAAACAAAAACATCTCCGCGGATAATCGGGAATTTGTCATCATCAACTACATGTACCCCTGAACCCCCAAGGATAAAAACAAGTTCATCAAAATCATGAACATGTCGCGACATGTTTGGATGGTCTTCCATAGCGAGCAAAGCGCACCGGCGGTTTAAGAAGAGATGGGATACTTTACCTTTTTTCCTGTCATGAGGAAATTCTGAGACTATGTTTTGTACACGCATGGAAAGTTAATAGTTAATAGTTAATAGTTAATAGTTAATAGTTAATAGTTAATAGTTAATAGTTTAAGGTTTTATGGGTTCGCGAAGCGCCCGGCGTATACCGGTTTAAGGTTTAAGGTTTAAGGTTTAAGGTTTAAGGTTTAAGGTTTAAGGTTTAAGGTTTAAGGTTTAAAGTTTAAGGTTTAAAGTTTAAAGTTGAAAATTCATTAATTTTCATCCTTTCAAAAGAACTGAACCGGATGTTTTCAAGTGCTGGTCAAAAGCAAAAACATGCCGGATTTTTCTTGTTTTAATTATTACCCTTGATAAACAATCCGTTAATGTTAATCCTTCAGCAGCTTTCTGTTTAAATTCACTCCAAACTTTAGAGATGAACTGTTCGTTCATTGTAATAATTTCTACATTTCGGCTTTCCAGCAAAGTACTTAAAAATCGCAGTGCAAAATCATACCCGCATTTCCTCTGCAGTAATGTTACAGTTTCATTTATTATAAGAGTTGTAGTTATCAACTCTAACCGTTTACTTTTAATTTCAGCAAAAACAGCTGTCGCTTCAGAATGAAATTGATCCCGCGTATATTCTAACGCGAAAAAAGCTCCCGTATCAACGAATATTGATGTTTTCATAAATGTATTTATCGTGGTTAGCTGATATATCTGTTTCTGCGGTTTCACCACCATCATAAGGCATAGAGCCTAGCGACCACAAGGGGTCATCATTTACATTTTTCCGTTTATTTATTTCCGCATCGGCTAATTGCCTGAAGAATTCCGCTATACTTATGCCACGTTTGAATGCGACATTTTTTATATCATTATATAACGTTGTACCAAGTCTTATATTTGTAGTCACATGAGTTTTCATTATTCTAATATGTTTGTATTATTGTATCACAAATTTAATACAACTATTATAGCATTAAAAAATTAATTTGTCAATTCATTTTTATAATTCTGCCATATTGTGTTATATAAAGTCAAATTGTTATAGATTGAAAAACTCTTTTGTGGTATAATATTTTTAATGGAAAACCTTATGAAAAATATACCACAACAAAGTGATTTGCTGCTGTGATAATAAGACAAATGAAAAAAACAGAGCCATTTACAGCAGTCGATACATAAAAATTATAAATGAAAAACACTGTGCAAAAAAAACTGATTACTGAATACCGAATTAGGACGCTGAGGACAGCGTCCCTCCGGCTATTAGTATTCGCTTTCTGTTCATTGACTGCATACGCCGATCCGCTCGATACAACTTACCGGCAGACATTCCATCTTTCACCGCTTTTTCATCCAAACATTATACCGGGCCACATCAACAATATTTTTGATTTTCGTAAACGGCTTTTGTCTTTAACTGATGGCATTATGCCGACTAATGTCAAGCTTGGAACATCATTTGGAGTTGCGCCGCTGCGAAGCACTCAAGGAGCTTATTACGATTATATTTTCCAACAAATATCAATTAAAAATACATTTGAAGCGGCTTTTGTAAGTGACACACCACTTGGAATACATATTAACGCGACCCCCTGGGGAGATCTTTCCGACCAAACGACTGATAATCTTTATAATTTCCTTGAAAAATATGATGGCGGGATATTTATACAAAAAGACCGATTCGGGAGAATTCGCCGCAACAGTATGTCACAAACGCCTTACGCGGAAGAATATTTACCAAGCGGTTTTTCCATGCTTGAAATGCAGCTTACTCTTTCGAGATACGCGACTCCCGTGCAGGATTATTTCCGCAGGAATAATCGAATAGTTGCAAGGCATCATAAATGGTATCGCGAGCAGCATCCCGACATCATAGTTTTCGCGAGTATGTCATCGGAATATCAGCAAAACAATCATCCGAACTATGAATATTGCGATTATTGCGACAGCACAAAACATGAATTCCGCGACTGGCTTTCCGGTAACGGACTTTATGTTGGTAAAGGACAATACGCGAGTTTGGCGGATTTTAATTCCGACTTTGGTTTTTCATATACTTCGTGGAGTGTTATTAACCCACCTGTTGCTGTTAATTGGACCGACGGAAGTTACTGGAAGAAATGGGATGAATTTCGAGTTGCGCAAATAAGAAATATTGAGCAGGAACAAGTTAACTGGACAATTGACGGAGGACTTACACCTGACCAGGTATATGGTCATCAAACGCCTTTTAATCCTGCAACAGCGAACGACAGTGAGAGAAAACACGCCGGCTATTGGACTACAACTTTTGTTGAAGAAGGTGGAAACGGTGTTACAGCTTACACTGAATCTTCATGGGACACGAATTTATTCAGCGCGTTAAGAGCCAACGACAAGAACTGGGGAATTTTTGAATATAATCCCAAACAATCTACAGTTTCCGGAAATCTTTCCGCGCTTGAAGCTGTCTGGGATTATGATGCTCATATAAACTGTCCGTTCAGCTGGTCGGGCGAACCACCTGTTGGCATAGCGGGCACAGTATTTGAGACAGCCATTCAACAATTTATTTACAATCATTTTAACGATTCTTATTCCGGTTTAAAGAGTTATGAAACCGACCCGTCCGGCAACGACATTATCTGGACAATGAGTTATGAAAGTGATGTGGAAAGTTTCGCGGATTTATCTTCTTTAGAATTTACAAACGGAATTATGAGTGCTGCTGTCAATGGTTCCGCGCCGAGTGTTTCATTTGATATTGACGAATCGAAACATTATATAAAATCTGATAATTATTACGCGGCTTCTTTCAGAATTTTTACAACTAATTCAGCAGGAAGAACAGGAAAGTTTTTCTGGCATGAAAATGGCGGTGGCAATCAAGAGGTAGAATTCCCCTTAAAAGATGGTTGGAATGTTTATAAAATTAATTTAATAGAAAGTTCTTTGTGGCGGGAAAAAAATATCGATAACCTTAATTTGTTCTTCAATGCCGCAAGCGGGAGTAAAATCAAACTTGACTGGTTTAGGCTTGAAGCAAATCATTGCTGGAATTTTGACGATACCGGAGAAATTTACGGACAAAATGAACTGTCCGATGAAACTTTTTCCGGCAGCTCATTTTCAGCATCAACAGTCGGTGCCGATAATTATTTTTATTTTTCCACAGATAAACATGAGCTTTGGCAAAATGCTGATCGCGCGTTTATCGATGCTGACTTTTATAAAAAGATCCGGGTAAAAATGACATGCTCA
>JAUVKG010000052.1 GCA_030596365.1 Chlamydiota bacterium
AACAAAGCACCTCTATGGAATTTATTTTTACTGAATAAATGGCATGGAAATTATGTTAGACATTAGACGTTGGACGTTTAGATTCCCCTCCTGTTTTAGGAGGGGTGCCCAAAGGGCGGGGTGGTTCTCAACGATTAACAATTAACCAATAACCATTAACGATTTTCAACTAACAATGACAAAACTTACTACTCAAGAACGATTCACAAGAATGTTTGAACACAAAGACGCCGATCGCGTGCCTATAATTGATTATCCCTGGTGCGCTACTATTGAAAGATGGGAAAACGAAGGTTTACCGGAAAATATGGACTATGTTGATTATTTCGATATTGACCATGTTATACGAATTGGTGCTGATAATTCTCCACGTTATGAATCAAAAATAATTGAAGAAACCGATGAATATATACTTTCAATAACTCCCTGGGGCACAACTTTAAAAAACTGGAGACATGCAGCATCAACACCCGAGTTCGTTGATTTTACAATTGTTGATCCTGATTCCTGGTCAAAAGCAAAACAAAGGATGACACCGACAAGAGATCGTATTGATTGGAAACATCTTGAAAAGAATTACAAAATATGGCGCGAAAAAGGTTACTGGATTCAAGCCGATCTTTTCTTCGGATTCGATGTTACTCATTCATGGGTGGTTGGAACTGAACGACTGCTTATGGCGCTTATTGAAAAGCCGGAATGGTGTATGGATATGTTTTCACACGAACTAGAGGTGAATCTCGCGCTCCTCGATATGATTTGGAATGCCGGATACAAATTTGACAGTATTCAATGGCCTGATGATATGGGATATAAAGGCACACAATTTTTCTCGGTTGCTATGTATCGCGAATTACTTAAACCATTCCACAAACGCGCGGTTGAGTGGGCACACGCCAAAGGAATCAAAGCTCATCTTCACTCCTGCGGGGATGTAAATCCAATAATTCCGGAATTGATAGAAATAGGAATTGACGCGCTCAATCCTCTTGAAGTAAAAGCCGGTATGGATCCGGTTCATATAAAAAATGCTTACGGAAACGACCTCGTTTTGCACGGAGGAGTCAATGCCGTTTTATGGGACAAGCCGGAAGAAATTAAAGAAGAAATGGCACGGGTAATTCCTGTTTTAAAAGAAAACGGCGGATACATTTTTTCTTCCGATCATTCTGTCCCTTCAAGCGTAAGTCTTGAGGATTTTAAACATATAGTTGAATACGCGAAAGAACTTGGTTCATACGAGTGACAAGTGCGAAAGCGGCAAGGTAGGAAGGGTGAATTACCAATTACTTCTGTACCATAATTGAAATTTCATTAAATTTCAATTAACCGAATACTTTTCCGGTTTGCCGGAATCCGATCTCATCGAGATCGGCCAGGGGTGGAAATCAAAAGCTTAAAATGGTATTATTAATATAGTACCTGAACAAAATCCCTTTGTCTTCGTTCAAGCACTAAATAAAATTATTTTTGCTAACCAAACATACAGTATGGAAAATTGAACACATTTTTAGAAAACATCAAATTGCAGTTGAGCTTTTTGCTTTCCAGATTATGGGTTCAGCCTCAGAATTTTCTGGAAATAATTATTCTCGCAACAATTATTTATTACATAATTCTTTTTATTCGCGGCACGCGCACCGTTGCGGTTTTGCGCGGCGCACTCTTTTTAGCCGCGTTGTTTGGTCTTGCAAAATGGTGGAATTTTGATACAATAAATCTGGTATTTAAAGGTGCGACAAATATTATTCTTTTCGGTTTTATTGTAATGTTCATACCGGAGTTAAGACGCGCGTTAATCGCAATTGGAAGACAAACTTTTGTTCGCCACGTTATTGGTTCAAAATTATTAACACTATCACCAATAGCTGATGCGGCAAAATATTTTGCAACCACTAATACAGGAGCTCTTATAGCAATTGAGCGCTCAGTTGGACTACGTACCTACACACAATCGGCTGTAATTCTTGACGCGGAACTAAGCAATCCTCTTCTAAAAAATATTTTTTATCCAAAATCACCTCTTCACGATGGCGGTGTGATAGTTGAAAGCGGGCGCATTCTTGCTGCGGCATGCATTTTTCCTCTATCAACAACTCCCCGCTCTTATATTATGGGAACACGCCACCGGGCGGCACTTGGTATGAGCGAAGAAACTGATGCGCTTGTTGTTTGTGTCAGTGAAGAAACAGGTAAAATAAGTATTTTTGAAAATGGTAAGTGGGAAGAAGATACATCAATAACCACATTAAACGACCGCCTTGCACAAATTTCAGTTTAGAATATGGTTCATGAACGTCAATATATTTTCCTGAGATTAAATTTGCTTATCGACATGATGCTCGCCATGCTCGCTTTAGTTGCAGCATATTATACCCGTTCACTTCTCGCGTATTTTTATTATGATTTTATGACGGTTCTTCCCGCGTGGTTTCCCGAAATAATCCCTTATGAAAAAAGTCATATTTTAAGAGAATATTTATGGTTATTCCCGTCATGCGCCCTGTTATGGCCGATGGCGCTTAATCGATGGGGTTATTACGACCTTTACGACTTCAGGAATGCCGGAATCAGACGTTGGGCTGTAATTAAGGCCTCGGCTTTTTGCGGAATATTCCTTGTGACTGCAATCTTTGTTTTCAAGCAGCAGTTCATTGCGCGTATTGTTATTATAGGTACAGCCTTGTGGGCTACCGGATTACTAATTCTCAAGGATAAAATTCTTCGCGCGATTTTTGTTGTTCTTCACAAAAAACCGGAATATTCCCACAATATTTTGCTTGTAACAGAAGCAAACGAAAACCAAAAAGCTAAAGAACTCGTTGGCCAGTACAAGGAATGGGGGTTAAGAATTAATAATGAATTGGATATTAATTCTATCAATAGTAAGAATTTTACCGATAATATTACTCAGTCACAAGTCGATGAAGTCATCTTCGCTGTCAAACCGGATTCGCTTTCCGGATTACCTGAATTTATAAATATATGCGAGCAGCTTGGTATTAAAGCAAGGATATTGCTTGACATTTACAAGCCGGTTATTTCTGCTATAAATACTGAATATCTTTTTGGAATTCCCATGTTAACTCTCAATCCAACAACCAGGAATTTCGGAGCTTTGACATTTAAGGTTTTCTTTGACCGTGTTGCATCTTTATTTCTTCTTCTTATTCTTTCGCCATTATTCATCGTAATTATTCTCGCCATAAAATCTTCATCAAAAGGACATGTTATTTATAAACAGCTCCGTTGCGGCATTAACGGAAAACAATTTACTCTTTACAAATTCCGATCAATGTTCGCAGATGCAGCTAATGAAAAGCCTATTCTTCAGGTAAATAATGAAATGAACGGATGGGCATTTAAAATTAAAAATGATCCGAGAATTACGACTGTAGGTAAATTTATCAGAAGATTCAGTATCGATGAATTACCACAATTGTGGAATGTTTTTAAAGGCGATATGAGCCTCGTTGGTCCAAGACCTTCCTTACCGGAAGAAGTCAATAAATTCAAATTGTGGGAAAGACGAAGACTTTCAATGAAACCGGGTATGACAGGATTATGGCAGGTCAGCGGACGAAATAAAATCCCTAATGATCAGTGGGTTGCTTATGACCTGAATTATATAGATAATTGGTCACTAACATCCGACATAAAAATAATATCCAAAACTTTGCTAGTGATAATTCGAGGGGAAGGAATGTAGGGAATCACGCCTAAAGCGTGGGTGCGAAGGTATGAAGGTGCGAAGGTATGAAGGTGCGACGGGATGAAGGTGTGAAGGTGTGAAGGTGTGAAGGTGGGAAGGTGAGAAGGTGAGAAGGTGGGACGGTGGGAAGGTGAGAAGTTGAGAAGGTGGGAAGGTGAGAAGATGGGAAGGTGGGATTTTAGATTACAGACCACGGATTACGGACCACGGATTACGGACCACGGGTCACGGATTACCATCCTCTTTTTTCGCAAGTTTTCGTCTGACATTTGAAATATCATCCGGAATTTTTGCCGTAAATGAAAGCTTTTCTCCGGTTATCGGATGACAAAATGAAATCTTCCGTGCGTGAAGCATCTGACGCATTGCACCGGTTTTTTTCGTGAGGATTTTCGCAGCATTTCCATAAGTTTGATCACCTATCACCGGTAATCCCATATCAGCAAGATGAACTCTTATCTGATGGGTTCTTCCAGTGATAATATTTACAGAAAGCGCACATGCGATTGTATCGAACTGTTCAATTAAAGTAACCTGTGTCAGAGCGCTTTTGCCTTTTCTGGTATTAACAGTCATTTTTTTTCTGTCGTGAGAACTTCTACCAATATCTTTATTAATTTCAAATTTAGTTTCACGCGGAACATTTTTTACTAACGCATAATATTCTTTCTTTATTTCCCGATTGGAAAACATCTCAACAAGTTTTAATCGCGCTTCCTCTGTTCGGACAATAATCAAACATCCTGATGTATCTTTATCAAGGCGATGAACTATGCCCGGTCGTTCATCATCATTAAGATTAGCTATATCGGGAAATTCGTAAAGCAGAGCGTGAACAAGTGTTGTTTCAGCAGTTGTCGGGCTTGGATGAACAATTAATCCTGCCGGTTTATTAATTACGGCAAGATGTTCATCTTGAAAAATAATATCAAGTTCAAGTTTTACAGGAACTAATTCCCGTGTGGGCAGAGCGGGAATATTCACAATAATTTTCTCGCCGCCGCGAAGTTTTGTTGAGCGTTTGCATTTTTCGTTATCAACGGTTATAAATCCTTTATCGATAAGGTCAGCAATACGCGATCTTGAAAGTTCAGAGATTTTATTAACTACAAAAGTATCAATGCGTGATTGTATTATATCATCCGAAACGTCAAAATTATATGTGTTTTCAGTCATAGTTTATTGGTGCTTTGTTCTCTGTGCTTTGCCCTTTGCGCTTTATTATTCCCCCTTTTTTAAAGGTGTGTTATTAGTTTTTTCAGAGTAGTTTAAGATTCCAGCTTAATATCAAGCTGGAAGCTTGATTTACTTTTCTGTAAAAAGTGTTCCCACTTCCTCTCCGGCAATTACTTTCTGAAGTACATCCTCGGTCTTTCCATTCGCAATTACTGCTATACCACCATGATTAACTGCCGAGCGTGCGGCCTGCACTTTAGTAATCATTCCGCCTGATCCTTTTTCTCCGGATATTTTAGAAATTCCGAGTTCCAATTTTGCCCAGTCTTTTCTACAAACAGATGAAACTACTTTTGAATCGAGTTCTAAATCAGGCGGGTTATCATAAACACCGTCAACGTCAGTCAATAAGATAAGCAAATCGGCGTTTATGAACTCCGAAACTAACGCGCTAAGGTAATCATTTTCACCAAATTTTATTTCTTCTACGGCAACTGTATCATTTTCATTAATGATAGGAACAACTTTCATTTTCAAAAGAGCGTTAATCGTATTTGTGGCGTTTTTAGAGCGAAGACGGCTATCAAGATCGTCATAAGTTAATAATATCTGGCCTACCGGAGCGCCGGCACGGCGAAAAGCGTCTTTATAAACACGCATCAGACGTGTTTGCCCAACGGCTGCAGTTGCCTGTTTTCCAATAAGATCTCCCGGTCTTTTTTTCATTCCGAGCAAATAACATCCTGCGCCGATTGAGCCGGAGGTAACGACAATTATTTCTATATTTTTTTTCATAAGAGAACAAATTTGTTTTGCGAAATTGTTTACCCATTGCATATTCACATCACCGTTATTTTTTGTGAGAACATTAGTTCCTACTTTTACAACGATACGTTTAACTTTTTCTAAACTTTTTTTTCTGTTCATTACTTTATTATTGTTCATTTTATCAAATATCCCAATGGGATATTTCAACGTAGCCTTTTTAAGGTTATTTTTCCTTTAAACCAATTTCTTCTTCAATTCTTCCACTACCTTTTCAAGACCAATACCTTCAAGCGCCGATATTGGAATAATTTCTAATTCAGGATACTTCTTAACAAAATTTTCTAAATTTTCTTTCGAGTCAGGAATATCCATCTTATTTGCAACCACAATCGACTGCCGTGATGCAAGTTCTTCATTATGAAGTGAAAGTTCGTTAAGTAATATTTCATAATCGCTACGCGGATCTCTATTATCAACACCACCCATGTCAATCACAAAAAGCAGCAGACTGCATCGTTCCACATGACGCAGAAATTTATGCCCAAGTCCGACATTCCTGTGTGCACCGTCAATCAGTCCGGGAATATCAGCGAGTACCACTGTTGTATAATTGTCAAATTCAAGCAATCCGAGAATCGGCTGACGAGTTGTAAAAGGATAACTCGCAATTTTCGAATGCGCATGAGTTATTGCTGATATCAAAGTTGATTTCCCGGCATTTGGGAAGCCGACCAAACCTGCATCCGCCATTATTTTAAGTTCTAAATATAATCCTTTTTCTTCTCCGGGACGACCTGAATCAGATTCTCTCGGCGCGCGGTTTGTGCTTGATTTAAAGTGCAGATTACCGAATCCTCCCCGACCGCCTTTAGCGAGAGTTATTTCCATTTCATTTTTATTAAGATCAGCGAGAACATCGCCGGATTCAACATCACGCACAATTGTTCCAACCGGAACTTTCAAAATAAGATTATTGCCATAAGCGCCATTTTTACGTGTACTTCCGCCTGGAGTCCCATTTTCCGCCTTGTTAATCGGCTTATAAAAATAATCACATAAGGTTGCAAGCTGCTTATCGGCTTTAATAATCACAGAGCCTCCCCGGCCACCGTTACCACCATCGGGTCCTCCGCGAGGTTGAGTTTTTGTGCGAAGAAAGCTAACGCATCCTGCGCCCCCATTTCCACCATGTACTTTAATTTTTGCTGTATCTATAAACATGTTACTATTTACTAATTGTTATTTATAATTTATAATTTATAATTTATTAATTTTATGTATTATACCAAACTTCTGTTTAAATGGCTGAATGATTTGCACTTACCTTTCAAAAAATATAAATGTATATTCATTAGTGTCTATTAGTGTCTATTAGTGGTTGAAAATATTAATTTAATAAATTTTCGTGCTTTTCGTGGTTTAGTGGCTATCTTTTCATTGATAAATGATAAATAACAATTAATAAATATTCAGTAGCGTCTCACAAGACCTTTCTGATAATCGATAATATTTTCCCAATGATGGATTTCCCATTCATTATTTTCGTTGTATTCCAAACCTATCAAATCAAATCTGAACAGCGGATCTTTCATTTTATATTTTCTCATAAAATGCTGCGCTGCTTTGCATAGGCGGTGTCTTTTTTTTTGCGTTAAAGCCGCTTCCGGCAATTCTTTTCCACCTTCCCGACGGGTTTTCACCTCAACAAAAATAATCGTGCCGGATTCTTTTGCAATAATATCAACTTCACCCGTTCGGCAATTATAATTTCTTTGCAGAATTTTATATCCTTGCTTTCTCAAAAAATCCGCCGCACGAAATTCGCCTTCATCTCCCGTATTATTTTTTCTTTTTGTCCGGGTCAAGACCGGCAACTTTAAATGTTTGCCTATGTATCTCGCAGCGACCGACAGCACGGATGGAATCAATGTGATCTTTGGTGCCATAGCCTTTATTTTTATCAAATTTATATTCAGGAAATTTTTTCGCGTAATCGTACATAATTCTGTCACGTGTAACTTTAGCTACAATCGACGCAGCAGCGATACAAAAGCATTTGCTATCCCCTTTTATTATTTTCTCATGCGGTATAGCCAGTCCCGGAATTTCTGTTCCATCAACAAGCACATAATCAGGCGAAAAAACCAATTGTTCAACCGCAATTTTCATTGCTTTATGTGTTGCTTTAAGAATATTTGTTTCATCAATTTCAATGTGGTCAATAATTCCTACACCGTAATGAAAAGGGCTGTCATCAGCTATGATCATTTCAAAAATCATTTCACGCTTTTTTTCTGAAACTGCTTTAGAGTCAAATATTTCATAAAACCACTCAAAATCACAATCAGCAAAATTTACAAAATTATTCGCACATGCTGCCGCGGCAACTACCGGTCCGGCAAGCGGTCCTCTACCAGCTTCATCCACGCCTGCCACGCGATAGCAACCATTTTTCAACAAGTCTGATTCACGGGATAATAATTTCTCAAATCGCGATATTTTATCTTCTTTATTCATTATTATTATTTTACACTTTTTAACTAAAATTAACAACCCTTTTCAAGTGTAGTTTTTATAGTAATCAAAGCATCCCTGCTTTGATCCGTTAGTACACCGTTATTGCTTGAACATGAACTATTTAATAATTTGTAAGCTGGAAGCTTACATTACTTTATCTTTTTTTCATAGATGTAAGATAAGCATGGAATAATGTTTTGACCAAAATTAAAATTTTTAAAATTTTAATTTCCTCATCTTTCAATCATGCCAAGCCTTTCAATCGACAATTTTTGCAAAGTCGATCATACTCGTCGAAAATAATTATTTGCATACAACCGGAAAATAAATTTGCGCAAAGCGCAAATTTCCTCAGCCGTGCCTAAAACTTATCCAAAACAGGCACGGCACGGCTTGTAAATACACGCCTGTTTTTGTATCATTTATATATGAGTAAAATAGCAAAAAATAATAATAATTCTTTTGACAGAAAATTCGCTCCTAAAGCACCGGTTTTTGTCCATCTGCGCACTTACGGCTGTCAGATGAACATTCTCGATTCAGAAATTATTAACGGCATACTCGTTGACCTGGGTTATACAATCGTAGATGACGAAACAAAAGCAGATGCCGTTATCTTTAACACGTGCAGCGTTCGTGACCTTTCGGAAAGAAAAGTTCTCGGTAAAATCGGTTCCTTAAACCTTAAAAGAAAATGCCGGCCGGAAGTGGTTCTCGGTGTCTGTGGTTGTATGGCCGAACTTTCCTCCGATCGACTTTTGAAAAAAAATCCTCACATCGATTTCGCCTGCGGAACACGCCAGCATGGTAAGATTCCTGAATTGCTTGCAACAGCTATAATAAAAAGAACCGCGACAGCAGAAATAACAAAACATAATGCCGAACATATTGAACGACTGAAAGATGCATTTGAGATTAAATCCCCCTTACCCCCTTTAAAAAAGGGGGAATTCCTATCAACCAGAATCGCCGTTGGATTTCAAAATAATATGTTGGTGGATGAACGCGTGGCTTTACGTTCAAAACCATGGTCGGCTTTTGTGGAAATTGTTCGCGGATGCTCAAACTTCTGCACTTATTGCGTTGTCCCCTACGCTCGCGGATCTGAAATCAGTCGTCAACCGGAAGACATTGTAAATGAAATCAAAGAACTTGCAGAAGATGGTTGTATAGAAATAACTTTACTTGGTCAAAATGTGAATTCTTATGGCAAAGATTTAAATGATCTGGAAATTACTCTCGCGAATTTATTAAGAGAAATACAAAATATCGATGGTATTAAACGCCTTCGTTTTTTAACTTCAAATCCTCAGGATATTTCTGATGAATTGATTTCTACTATCGCGGAATGTGATAAAATATGTCATCAAATCCATTTCCCGCTTCAATCGGGTTCAGACAGGATTTTAAAACTAATGAAACGAAAATATTCCCTGACAGAATATATGGAAAAAGTTGATAAATTACGTGCAGCAGTTCCAGATATTTCTTTCAGCAGCGATTTTATTGTTGGTTTTCCCGGAGAAACTGATGAAGATTTCATTGCTACACTTGAAGCGATGAAAAAAATCCGTTATACCTCTGCTTTTCTATTTAAATACAGCACGCGTCGCGGAACTAAAGCAGCCGATCTTGAAGATGATGTTCCGATTGAACTGAAGAAAGCGCGTCATCAGGAACTTTTGAATTTACAAAATCAAACCACATATGAATTTCACAAATCACTTGTCGGAAAAACTGTAGAAGTATTAATTGAGGGTAAAAGCAAAAGAAATGAAAAAAACGCTCAGGGGCGCTCTCGGAAGTATTTTAATGTTGTTGTCGAAAATGCGAATTTACACGGCGGTGAATTAGTGGAGGTAGAAATTACACGGGCAACAAAATTATCGATCTATGGGAACTTGAAAAATTGCCCACGGAACACACGGAAAGACACGGAAGCTGTTAAAACATAAAATAAAATTTAAAATAAGTGAGACACGGATTATTGGGAATCCGGCGTATGCACGGACACTGATTCACACGAATTTAATTCAATTTCTTTTATGTCAAAATAATTAATGTCAAAATGACAAGGAATTATTCTGTTAAATATTTAAAAAATATCAATAGATAAAATAAGAAATCCGGCAGATGATTTTTTTGAGTGAAAATAGTATAATTAAAGATGAATTGAATTGTTTTTTTTGCTGATAAAAGTACAAAAAGATTCGGCTTTAAATTATACCTCCGAGAAAATGGAACATAATTCTGAAATAAATAAAATGACTGACTCTAAAAAGAAACCAAAATTTCGTGAGAGATTAACCGAATACGGTGCAGATGAAATGGAACTGCACGAGCTTATCGCCATTATACTCAATACCGGCCTGCGAGGTAAATCAACAATTGAGGAATTATCAAAACAATTGCTGGAAAGCTATGGCAATAATCAAATTAAAGATATAAAAGATGTTCAGCAATTGCAAGACGATTTTGGTTTGACGCCTGTCAAAGCGTGTCAACTTGTTGCTTGTTTCGAACTCGGAAGAAGACTTTTTAAAGAAGTACCGCCCGGAGCTATTTCGCGAACGATCACTTCACCTGAAGATGTTTATGAATTCGTAAAAGATATGCGGGAACTCAGAAAAGAAAAGTTGCGTGGGCTATATCTTAACGCGAGAAATCATGTGATTTATAAAGAAGATATTTCGATAGGTACTCAAACAGCAAATCTCGTTAGCGTTAGCGATATCCTCCGACCGGCAATTGAATACGCTGCGGTAGGAATAATAATCGTTCATAATCATCCGTCAGGCGATCCGGATCCGAGTGATGAAGATATAGAAATAACTAAAAAAGTAGTTGAAGCAACGAAATTATTTGAT
>JAUVKG010000120.1 GCA_030596365.1 Chlamydiota bacterium
TTCACCCATGTGTTTTTTGTGGGGTCGATTTTCTCTGTAGTTACACCAAATTCTTCAACTGCAACTTTGCCATAGTCAACGGTTCTGGCGCATACCTGGTCATATTCATTTTTGAGAGTAAGGCTGACAATTCCACCCGAAGCCGGCAAGCCCAGAATCATAAGATCAGCGCCTTTAAGTTTTTCAGGTACACCAAAAGACCACATGAAAAACTGATTTTTACCGGGTTTTGGAATGCCTTGATTACTCACATAAATAAAAACATTATTCCAGCTTTCCGGGTCATCAGCATTATCCGGGTCGAGAAACTTTACAGTTTCATTACCAAAAACTTCTCTGGCGTCAAAATCAAAATCTTTAAGAGTAACAGTTATGCCGTTATAACCTCTTTTGCTATTTTCAACTTCAAAAGCAACACCCCAGTTTTCTTCATCCATTTGAAATATCGGTACCTGTTCGTCAGCTCTTGATCCCCATTCATTATCGGCATTTCCATATTCGGTGTCAAATAATTCTGTGTCATTTACAAGATAAAAATGCCCCTGTGGCTGAACCACCGGATTATTATCCGTAATTTGTCGGCGAAGCTTCTGGTCATAATAAGTAGTTTTCCTGATTCTTCCGATTTGAGTTGCAAGAGTTCCCGTGTTGCATATAACTCTCCAGTTTGCAAGGGAAACCGGAGTAGCGGACGCGTTATACATTTCGGATACTTCCGGAGCGATAAATCTGATATAACCAAGCATTTGACCTTTACTATCGTCACGACTGATACCTTCATCTGAGGAAGTAACAAGAAGTTTCATCCACCCACCGGCAAGAGTTCTTATAGGTTTTCCATCATTATATTTCCACATTTTTTTCTCAAAATGTTTGTCTTCGGAAAAAGGTCCCCCTATTTCACCGGAAACACCAAGAAAATCAGGATAACCATCTAAGCTGCCTTCACCATAATTTGGGTGAAAAGAAGGCCGACCAATAACCGCTTTAAAATATTTGCCGGCGCGTGGCCGCCGCGAGCGAAACAAAAATGTCTGGTTAGATTCCGGCTGCCAGGCAATAGCATTATGTGAATTACACCATGAACTTATTGTAAGACTTAAGTTATAGTTTGTTTTCCAGCCTTCACCGAATAATTCTTTCATTTTTGTTTCGAAACTATAAGTTGTTGTATTTAAGCCTAAATCTTTAGCAAAATAGTTCGCATTTTCAAATGTAATAGAGTCTGCATCGCTTTTAGTAATTTTAAAGCATCCGATTGACTTATTGTTTTTAGACCTTGAATCTTTTGCCCAAACATAAACCTGCGCGAGTGAATTCTTAAAATAATCTTTTTCTAATTTCGGCCGTTTTCCATTAGCCATACCGAATTTTTTTAAGACATCTAATGTTTCTTCCATAACATCTTTTAATTGATTGCGGCTAGGCATCTCTGTTATTTTATGCTTTGCAGGCCAGTATAAATAACTTTTTCCGAATTTTTGCGGCTGTATTCTATCAGGTACATTCTTTAAGGCAGAGTCGCCGGAATCCATATATATATTCGGGTCAATTTGATTGCCTTTTTCTCCTATAGCATCGGGCCAATAAATCTTAAACTTATTTCCACCTATGGATTTTAATTTTCCTTTATTTGAAGGTGATATGTCTTTTTCAATATGCCAGGCTTTTCGGGGGTCAAGTACCTGAAAGCGTTTGGCACCGGCTAATTCCGATGGCGCAGGAGAACCGGGAATACAGCCGAAAAACAGATCGGGAGAATAAGCACAGCGTTTATTGTCAATCATACCAAAATCTTCTTTCCAGTGATTTCCCCTGGAGGTTGCAGGCATTCTGGCATCAACAGTACTGAGCGTAGTTGACTCATCGTTCGCCTTTACTTCGTTAAAGCATATAGCCTCAACGCCGTAAGTGGAACCGAGAGTAGAAAGCACATGGTTTTCGTCTCTGTAATCAGCAATATTAGCTGCAAGCTGCATTTGTTTTATGGAGTTCGGCTCGAAAGGAGTATCAGCATTTGCTTTAATAAGTAATTTTCTGCATTCGCGAGCTGTTACGCAGTTAATATCTGAAGGAATTTCATTCGGCAATGTTGAAGTGCCGGGCATATCGCACGAATATATTGTTGCTCTCTGAGGGATTTCGCGCATTATTTGAGATTTAATATTTAATGATGTTTTTTTATTGTCTATTAATACATTCATAAGCTCCGACATACTGCTGAATTTTCTGTCATCACCTTTCAAATTTTCAGCTGAATATTCACGTGAATCATTAATCCCCTCATCATTTTCATCGATTATTCCATTCGCGTTATTGTCGATCCCGTCAGCCATTAAAATCAAATTATTTTGGTCGTCATCTCCCCGTGCTCCGGGAAGTTTATTTTTTCCAAAGCGATAGTCGATAAGTTTTTTTGCTGTTTTGGGTGAGACTCCAAGCGCGCAAGATAAATTTATTTCACCGGTATCCCATCCGGTTCCTTTGGAATTTTTTGTTAAAAAAGCTTTTTGAACATTTGCTTTACCGGCTTCATCTTCTATCCGTATTCTGTATCTGCCAATTACTTTACCCGTGTTGTCTTTCATAATTATCCATTTGGAATACTCATGGGATTTTACCATATTATAAATAGAACTAATACGATCGTCAGAATTAAGTTCATTAGCCGTAAATGTCGCTTTTATATATTCAAGCCCGGAATCAATAAGCAAATCCAATTGCTGAGAAGCAATATTAATTTTGCTTTGCTTATTTTCAATATTCATTAAAGCTGTAAACGATGCCGCCATTATTGCAAGCACAACAAGAATTGCCAGAACCGCCACTAACGCGATACCGGAATCAAAATGTTTTTTTGTATGATTATTTTTTTTCATTTTCTTTATGTTTTCAAATAAAAAATAATAAATGTCATAGCGATAGCAAAGATCCCGGCCCCAAAGGGCGTCGGGAATAAATAATCCATAATCCAAAATAAATGATAAATAGACAGGGTTCCGGAATAGCTTTTTCACCAAGTAATTGAACTTCTGCGATTTGCATACTATTTGCTGTTGCGGAATTTTTTAACGTTGGGAAAAAAATCTCATATTTTGCATAATATTCAGTGTTGTCAAAATAAAAAACGGTTCTTTGAAACCTTGTGTCAGGTAAAAATGTGCTAAAATCAGTTATAATATTATTATATGAAATACCATCAATCGTGCCGCGAATTGTTACGCTTGCAGGATCACGCTCCGGTTTATCATTGGCAGTAGTCAGAACTATTCCGGTAATAATAGACGGCATTATAGACGGTGTGACTGTGAAACCGGAGTCTTCTTTGTCAAAATTGAGGTATTTAGTGAATACATTATTATCAATGACTTTTGGCGGGGCTTCTCCTGCAGGATAATTCCCGGATGTCCCGGTTATGCTGTCACCGGGAACTGTTATATCTTCATGCGGTCCGGGAGTTGTAGGAATGGTTGATTCCGGAGTATTATCCCGCAGCATTTTTTCAATGTCATAAGTCAGACGCAAATACCAATCGCTTGGAAGATCATAACCATCCGCATCAAGAGTAAGCCAATAACCCTGGTCAGGTGTTTCTGCGGAAGTCGGCGCAACTTTATAAATAGCGGTTGCTTCATCTACTTCGTCAAACATAGCGACATAAATCATATTTGCGCCTGCATCAATTGCGTTGTAAGCTTGTCGCCAGAAAAAGTTCCCGCCGTTTCGGGGTATGGCATTTTTTGTACCACCGGTAAGGTTGTACCAGGAAAAACCAGGCCAAATCACCGGAGAATAATCAATTCCAAGCATATCTGTTTCCAAAAGATCAGGAGCTATTTTTGTGCTTTTCCAACTGTCGACTCCACTATTACTATTATAGCGTCCAACCGTCCAGGGACTGATAACATCAAACGCGTGATAGACGTCTGTCCAACCCGAAGCTGTGCGGGAGTCTCCGTTTAAAGTTCTCCAACTTCCCGGAACGCCACCAAAAACAGTAGCTCTGTATTTTGCCGGCGCATCGCTTTTAAACCAATTAATGATAGACAAAGCAACAGCAGGATCAGTCGGCGGATGAACACCGTCTTTAAAACCAAAGCCCCATATTCCGACAACAGGTTTTCCCTTATGTTTAATATATCTTGAGTTAGCGGTAAACCCGCTATCAACTAAACTTACCCAGTCGTTACTCATTTTTTCCCAAAAATCTAATTCGCTCGCGCCGGAAATATCATACATTGTCGCCATAACACGTCCATGTTCTTCGCAACTTGTGAGAAGATTTTGTCTGACGGCTTTCATGTGGTTTAGGTAGGCCGCGTCATTAAAGGATTGTATAAACAATTGAGCAAAAACGCCGTCAATATCATAGTCTTTCATCCATTTTACATGACGATTAACCGTTTTGGCTGTCCGGCCTGAATACAATTTAGCGCTTGTTCCATCCATCGTCATACCTGTGGCGTACAATTCGTCAGCATCAAATTCGGAAAGATCGGGATACATATCAACACGTGAATTAGTTCCATTAGGGGTAGCGTGATTTTCTGACCAATGAATCCATATGTTAAATGGATTTGCATCGCCGGCAGCGGTAAACCAGCCTTGATATCCGCACATTATTTTGTTTGTCAAAGTGGTTGAATCTACTGTCGCTGCTTTCGTGGAAAAGATTGCAAATGAGCAAATCAAAGTATAAATAATTAAATTCTTCATAAATTTAATTTGTATTATTATTATAAATAGATTTTGGCGTATCTTTTGCCCAAAGATCTTTGATAAGAAGAGAACCACCCCGGCTCTTTGTGCCACAAATGGCAAAAAAGAGTGGTGGCCTAACTAACAAAGCCACCACTCATCTCATCATCAATCCATTCTTCCTATTTTTTCCAGAAAAATGCTAAACCAAGAATACTAAGTAATACAAAAATCGTAGGTTCAGGTATAGATTCATAGCAGCCCATATCAACAGTTCCTTCTTCAATTCTTGGATTACCATCCAAATCAATAGTAGATGTTACTTCACCGTTCGTGCCGGCATTAATACATGGCGAAGTCAGCAACAATCTCCAGTCATCCATTTCTATACTTACAAACTCCGGATTGTTAGAAATATTTCCAGCACCTCCCAAACCTCCTATCGGACCGTCAGAACAGTTAAAAGGAGAAGTACCATTCGGTCCTTTCGCCCAGTTTGGATTAGCAGTAAAAGCAATATTTGTGTAAACAATACTGTTGACAATTTTACCAAAATAATTGCTTAAAGAATTTGCCATATTAATTCCACCGCCATGTCCCACTGTGCTATTGTTAGCAATTGTGCAATTGTAAACTTCACCGCCATTAAGTGCCGCATCACTAACATTATCGAAAAATATACCTCCGCCATGTAGCATTGATTGGTTTTTATAAATAAGCGAATCATACACTTTACCCGCGCGGTAAAGATAGATGCCGCCACCGCTATGATTTTCTGTTTCGTTATTAAAAACTTTAGCTCTGTGAACTTCTCCACCAAATTCGATATTAATTCCGCCACCCCATATTCCCGCTGAATTACTGGAAACAGTACAATCATAAATCTTAGCAGCAACTTCATTGGGATTACTGGGACTTCCGAGTAAATAAACTCCGCCGCCTTTTGCGCTGGCAATATTCCCGGAAATAATTGAATTAGATATACTGCCGCCTTCACCGGTAGAAGAGAAAAACCAGACGCCTCCACCATTAATAGAAGATTCGTTATCGTTAATTATAGAGTTGTAAATATTGCCACCCTGACTAAATATCCCGCCTGCGTAATTGTCCGAATAATTATTATAAACTTTACAGTCAGTAACTGTACCATATTGCAAATTAATTCCGCCGCCATATCCGTTTGCTTCGTTTCCAACAACAACACAGTTGGTGATAAGACCGTCTTTTCTAATACGAGCTCCGCCGCCGCCTTTCTCACGATTGGGATCGCCGGTAGTTAATGTATAACCGTCAGAGAGTGTAAATCCGGAAAGAGTAGCTCCTGATTCCCATGGAAAACATACGCAGCGAACCGCTCCGGGACCATTTCCACCGGTTCCGGCATCGGGCGCGCCTACAATAATAGTAGAATCAGGTCCGTCAATACTTCGTATTTCAATCGATTTAGTGCAAAAAACTCGATTAGTAATCGTACTTCCACTTTCTATACCACCACCGGTATTGTAAACACCATTCGACACAAGAATTAAAGCATCATCGGGAGCAACGTCAACAGCTTCCTGAATTACTGTGAAATAATTACTACCGTTTGATGTGCCGTATTTGCCGACATAAATGAGCTTAGGTCCCGGTGGAAGTGGAGGATCCGGTGGAGGAATCGAACCATCTATTCCAATAATATCAATTTCACCGATCGCCGAACCGCCGCTGGAACCTTGTAATTTATGGACATAGTCAACCCAAGTAGTATCCATAACTCCGCGGAAAATTATTTTTATTGAAATAATGTTTTCAGCAAGGGATTTATTTGTATCGCTATTGTATAATTTCGCAACACATTGTTTATTGGAATAAGGACCAACAGAATCTCCCCAATCTCCAAAACTTACAGCCCCGATATAGTCATAAGTATTACCATCAGCAGAAGAATAAACTTCACCGTAAGTAAACAACCGGGCATCACCGGCATGGCTGAAGACATGAATAGCTTTAATAGTTTTTGTTGTAGTTACAAAATCACAATTCATTTCCATTGTCAATGTTTCCGGAATAGCAGCATCTGTACACAGCACTTCATGTCCGGCCGGAGTATCAGGCGAGCCAATTCCAAGTTCACCATCTGCAGGTGAGTTAAATAGATATTCAAAAAAATTGCTGGTTAAAGCTGTATGCATTCCGCCGGTAATAATCATATTGGTAGCATCAGTTCCCTGCGCTAAATCATCGCTTAATGGCTGTACCGGAAGATTACCAAGATCGTCATCCCAAAAGAATTCATTAGTAATTGTTGTAGGTTCGGGAATTCCGATAATGTCTAATTCCTGACACGCGCACGAGTCAATATTCGCGGTCAAGTTTGTACCGGGAGGTAGTTTAACACCATCATACCCGCAGTTTTTCTGAATAAGTCTTACTGACATAACATTAGTTGCAAGAATACCGTCATCAATATCATACAATCTTGCCACACAATTAGAATTATGATACGGTGTAGACACATCACCAATTTCTCCAAAAGTAGCTGTTCCGAGATAAGAATAATCACCATCATTTGTTCCGGTCGTTGACGACCAAACTTCAAACCAGGAGAATAAGCGCATGTCTCCCCATTGAGTAAATACGTGAACTTCATTAACTGTTTGTGCCTCAGCAAAATCACAATGGATAACCGTGTCATTAGCAGGGCTTATGTCGTCTATAAAAATACCAGCACTGTCAGGACCATAACTGCCGTCAACATCTGAATTAAATAAAGAACTCAATAAAAAACCGCCGTCATGCATTCCGCCTTTCATAATATGATTTTTAGAGCCGGCTCGCTGAGTCAAATCATCAGCTTGCGGTTGAACGGAAAGACCTGCCAGATCGCTTTGGGCTGACCACTCGTAAGTATTAGTTATTACCGCTTGTAGTGTTATAGCAAATGTTAATACGAAAGACACGAGAATCATTTTAGTAAATAATTTTTTCATAGCTTTTCTCTTTTTGTTAAACAATAAAATTAATAATTAATTTTATAATAGTTAATGAATCTCCCCTTACAGGAATGTTCAATA
>JAUVKG010000336.1 GCA_030596365.1 Chlamydiota bacterium
TTCTTTGTGAACAAAAAATAAAAAATCTTCAGCCTGGAGATGTTTATAAAATTGAGGAAATAAATAAAATGAAAAATGAATCATGGAAAAAATTTAAAAAAGTTAAAGTCGCCGCTGTTCAACTCTTCGCTCCCGGAAAAAAAGATGAACCGGATCCGGTTGAAAGTGTATGCAAATATATCGATCGAGCGGGAAAAGAAGGCGTTCAATTAATTGTTTTTCCTGAATATCTTCTCGGAAGATTTAAAGTCCCAAGCCCGCAAACAAAAGCTGTCGCAAAAGCAGCTAAAAAAAATAATATTTACGTGATTGTAGGCGGATGGGAAGAATTTAAAAACGGAGATTATTCTAATACCGCTTTCCTTTTCGGCAGAGACGGGGAAATTATCGGGAAACATAATAAAGTTCATCCGGCAGTAGGCGGACTCAATCCATACTGCTGGCCGCCCCTCAAACCTCACGATATAGAATGGGAAATGAAAAAAGGCGATGATTTCAACGTTTTTGATCTGGATTTTGGTACTATTGGAATAATGACCTGCTATGACGGATATTTTTCCGAACCAGCAGATATTTTGTCGCTTAAAGGCGCGGAAATTGTTTGCTGGATTAACGGTCGTGCAGGCCCGATCGAAGAATTTGTCATAAAAACTGACATATTCAGAAATTATATCGCCATGATAGCTACTAATCTCTCACCGGGTTCAGGAACAATGATAGGAACGTGGCCGGCAACTATTTTAGCAATTGTAAGAGAGACCGGCGATCATTATATTACCGCGGAAATTGATTTGGAAGCGCTGAGGATTCAGCGAAAACACAGCCGTGTTTTTAACCAGCGGGAACCAGGAAAATATGGTGTTATTACAAAAAAAATGACACCTCAGGATAAGTATAAGAACT
Organism: Chlamydiota bacterium; assembly: GCA_030596365.1. Taxonomy (GTDB): domain Bacteria; phylum Auribacterota; class UBA3054; order UBA3054; family B51-G9; genus B51-G9. Next base: position 904 of record JAUVKG010000336.1, read on the forward strand.
GGCGTGAAGACACTAATCCGAAGGCATCAAAATAACGCAAGATAAATTTATCTATAACGCAAAAGGCGCAAGAGGCGCAAAATATTATTTAACTTTTTATAACAGAACGTTTTTAAATGATTCTGTCGACCATGATTCTGTCGAAAAATATTATTTAATTTATTGTCAACAACGAAGTAACGCTGTACTCACGTTCATGATTTTAGGCAGAATGATTTTAGGCAGAATGATTAAATTGCAGTACGATTTTTGGGGAGTACCATTAAAATCAATTATTAAAGTTTCATTTGACATCCAAACAAACAAATACTACAATATGGCAACTCAAATGCCAAATAAGAAGCGAATATGGAAACTGTACATTTTATGTCTGCCATGCGAATTTTTCTTTAAAAATCTTATTCCAAATAAAAAAATTATATAACGTGAATTTAGAAAAACTGAAATTTGTAACCGTTTTACACTTCTATGCAACCGGTCCGGGTCAGGAACTGCATCAGTGGCTTTCTGATAATCATGCGGGAAGATCAATGTTAATAGAACATCCGTTTCCTTTTTCCTCACGTAACTACGCGAGAATTGAGAACGTTGATTCTTCAGGAAATAAAACAGTTAAAAAACTCAACAGAAAAAAACTTCCGGTTTATATCGGATATATGTTGGATTTTTTTAGAACACTGCGTATTCTTTCTAATGAAAAATTCGACGTTTATGTGGGTAACGGATGTTTCGACACTCTCGCGGGTATCGTGGCTAAATGGCTCGGTAAAACAAATAAAGTTGTTCTTTATACTATCGATTATGCGCCTAATGCGGGCGGAAAATTGTATGGATTATTATATCGTACAATCGACAGATTTTGTTGTTATCATGTTGACGCTATTTGGAATTTGTCTGATAGAATGCATGACGCGCGCCTTGCGGATGGAATGAATAAGAAAAAATGCGCACCGGCGATAAGAGTTCCTCACGGCACTCACGCGAAAAAAATGCGATTATTAATTCCTGAAAATCCTGATAAATACTCGGTCGCATTTATGGGCCACATTTTAAAGAAATCCGGTTTACAGCTTTTTATGCGGGGAATGAAACCTTTGTTAAACGAAATGCCGGAAATACATTTGGAAATTCTTGGTGGAGGCGAATATCTTGATTCATTAAAATCACTTGCTAATGAACTGGATATTGAAAAAAATGTAACTTTCCACGGTTATATTGAAAGTCATGATGAACTTGAAAAAAAACTCGCGCAATGCGGAGTCGGATTAGCTTTATATTCGCCCGATGAAGCCGGATTTTCTTATTGCGCCGATCCGGGGAAATTAAAAGTTTATCTCGCATGCGGTTTACCGATAATTGTTGTTGGAGTACCGCAAGTTGCTGATGAAATTGATGAGCGCGGCGCCGGAGTGAAAATTGATTATGATATAGATTCAATGCGTGCAGCGTTGAAAAAGATTCTTGAAAATTATTCTGAATATAAAAATAACGCGTTAAAAATGGCAGACGAATACGACTGGGATAATGTGTTCAGAAATGCACTGGACAAATCGTGTGATTTGTTTTAGCATCATACTTAATAAAATAAATTTTTATAAAACTATATAATTTCATTGTAATTTCCCCCGTAAGACCTTTGTTAAATCGTTACATATTAATAAATTGATTTGACATTTTTATACTAATTATTGTATAATAACATACTATTATAACTAAATAAATTAACTTTCAAATTGGAGAAAGATGTGGAATTAAGACAACGATTAATTGATACTCTTAGAGCGATGAGATGGAATTTTTTAAGAATCTCAATGCTTATTCCTCAATCACGTTTGGCACGTAAAAAAGCCGACCAGGTTGTAGCATTTTTAAATCACTCAGAAAAATTTTTAGATTTATACGAAGAAATTAAAAAATATGACATCTCACGTTTCGTCACAAAGCCATGGCAGAAATACAATGCAAGAATAGAGAATGCATTACTTCCAAAGCCACCATTTGGATTTTTTAAAGACCAAGTCGTGATGGAAACTATGTTTGTTACCCGCGGCGGCAAATGTTTAAAGGAAGAACTGTCGTATTTAGAAAAGCATGTGCCCAAAGAAAAACTTAAAGTACTTTTAGAAGAAGATTACGTTGGCGACCCGCTTCTTTTTAATTCCACTTATCTTACTTCACATAATTCTATTCATCTTCTTTATCACTGGATTCGTTACTTAAACGAAACTAATTCTAATACTGAACAACTAAACACAATAGTAGAATGGGGTGGTGGTTACGGAAACATGGCAAAACTTTTTCTTCGTTTAAAGGAATCCGCTTGTACTTATGTTATAATAGACACCCCTCTTTTCAGTTGTCTTCAGCAGCTATATTTGTCAAGCATTTTAGGATCTGAAAAAGTTAACATAATTAAAAACGCTAACGAAAAAATAGTTGAGGGTAAAATTAATATATTGCCATTGTGTTTTGTGGACTCACTTAATGTAACTCCGGATATATTTGTGTCCACTTGGGCGCTTAGTGAAAGCTCAGTAGCTTCACAGGATTATGTTGTCGAACACAACTGGTTTAATGCAAAAAAATTATTGCTGGCTTATCAACATAGCGATAGTAATTTACCTGATGCTGACAGAGTTGGTAAATTATCTACGGAAGCAGGTGCTAAGATTGAGAAGATCGATTTTCTGCCAGGTAATTACTACTCTTTCCTTTAAATTTTGATTTAAATTCAGATAGTTAACTTAAATCATGATTTGAATTTGACCTGCAGGGGAAATTTTATCATATTGTGTAAAATAATTTCAAATTGTTATAGATT
>JAUVKG010000121.1 GCA_030596365.1 Chlamydiota bacterium
TACAAACACGGGGGTTGGAGTCAGGAAGGCGGTGGCCAGGGATCAGAATGGAATTATATTACCGTAACCGGAATAAATGGGACAGAACATTCAAAAACTTTTGTTCCGGGTGAAGGTAATATGCAGCCGATAGGCTATAAGGTTGCCGCGGCTTACGGCACGGAATGTGTTGTCAACTGTGTGGACGATCGTGCAGGCAGCTGGGGATGGATGACTGTTGATTCTTTTAGAATTGTTATTGACAATGCTGATGCAAGAAGAGATTTCGAAACCGGCACAATCTGGAACGGCTGGACAGTCGCTTCAGGAACAGCTTTTGGCAGTGGACCGAAAACTCTACAAGAACATCCGAATGTAACCGGCATAAGCGGCACGTATTTTGCGGACAGCTTTGCCGGTGGTGAAAGCGCTATTGGTGAACTCAAATCTGATAATTTTACTCATCCTGTCGGCACTATAGAGCTCATAATTGGTGGATGGACTGTTGGCAGTCCGAGTGGAAACACAACGCTTCCAAACTATGTTGGTTTGTACCTTGCATCAGACGACAGCGAGCTTGCCCGTGTTGAAGCTCCTAATAACGATGCGTCAATAAGTACAAACATTTCTAGTTCCGCAAATCAGGGCGATTCTGTTTACCTGAAAATCGTTGATACAAATGACGAAAGTGATGGTGGCGGGTATGCCTGGATGTATGCCGATAAGTTTCAGTTTGATATTATTCCCGAACCGGCAACTCTTGGCTTCTTGAGTTTGCTTGGCCTCGCGCTTCTGCGTAGGAAGTAGTGTATGGAGTGCAGTAATAAAGACTCGCTAAAAATTCAGTAAATCCGGCGAGTCATTTACTGCGACTGTTGCATAGCAACAGAGTTTATAATCTATTGCCGCATTGAGCGGCAATGGATTATTCGCAACGAATGATTTTTTTAAATACAAAAAAACCTGTATCGTTGCATTCCAAAAAATCAAACCCAAATGGTTCTCCTTTTGTTTTTGGGTGCGGTGGCTCTATATTGGTTAGAGAGCCACCGCAAAATAAATCCTCGTTTACTTTTTATTGGTCGTTAATCGGGTTATGAGGTGAGCGGTGGTTTTTGTTAGTTGAACCACCGCTTCTTTTTTTAAAACGCAAACAATGTTGAAGCCTCTAAAACTTTTGGATTGCTAACGTGCTCTTAATTTCTGCACTCCAAAGAATGTGCGGAAAATAAAAATAAAATAATTCATGAAAAATTAATTTTAAAATTACAACCACCATTATTATGACAAAATTTCAACTTCTTACCAATTTTGCAGCGTGGCAAGCTTTCACAACATCTCGGCTTCTTTCAATTTTTGTGATTGCTTTATTAACTTTTAGAGCAAGCGCCGAAATCCAAAACGGAAATTTTGAAACAGGAGTCTTTTCGCCGTGGACTGTCGTAAATGGTAACGGAGCTTGGGGAAACGCGCCGACTAACGGTTCTTCCGGCGGAGCAGCCGGCTGGCAGGGAACTTATTACGCGCAAAGCGCGGGTTCGGGTAGCTGGAACGAAAACACTATTGGAACTTTGCGTTCGGCTGTTTTTACTTATCCTGCTGACGGCAAAATCTATTACAGGCACGGCGGATGGTCGAAAGTTGATTGGGGCGCAGGAACAGACTGGAATTATGTCGCGTTAAAACTTACAAACGGAACAGAGCTTGCCAGAGTTTACACTTCCGGCGCGCTTATAATGTCGGGAACAAGTATTTCGAGCGTTGCCGCTTACGGAAAAGAATGTTATCTCGAAGCAATAGACAACCGTGCGGGAAGTTGGGGCTGGTTTGTTGTTGACGATTTCCGAATTTTTGTTTCGGGTGAAAATTTTGATTTTGAACTTGGCACTTGGGAAGATTGGACGGTTACCGGCACGGCATTTGGCGCCGCGCCTGCGTCATCAAATAGTGGACACGGAAACATTTCAGGATGGCATGGAGATTTTTATGCTAATAGCTGGATTGGAACAGAAAGTGCGACAGGTATTTTAAAGTCAACAAATTTTGTCTTTACAGGTGTTTTGGAATTTCTTATCGGCGGACATTCACGCGGACAAGACGGCACTCGAACTTTAACAAATTATGTCGCGCTTTACCGCGATTCCGATGACACGGAAATAGGCCGCGTGGAAGCTCCTCGCAACGATGCTATGTCTTCGGCCGCAATCATTGATTTTTCCGCGACAAACGAGCTGGTTTATATCAAAATCATTGATAATGATGATGAAAGTCAGGGCGCCGGATGGGCATGGATTTGCGCTGATTATTTTCGTGTAATGGCAATGGAACCCGCTAATTTCAAGCCCATAAAATTTGTCGGCGGCAGCGATGATATTTCTTATATCTTTGGTAAGCCTTTTTATCTTCTGCCGGAAAAACAAAGCGCTTTTACTCAATATACAGATGTGGAAATTCCCTGCGGAATCAGCGCGAAAAAAATCCACCTTGTTGGCATGGTTAATTCCGTGGACAGGGGCCAGCCTGTTTGGTCGCCACCAAACATTTACAACAGATTTTTCATCGGTGATACGCTTGGAACAATAACTATAAAATACGAAAATAGCACGGAAGATAATGTGCCGTTAATTCTTGGTTATACAGCCTGGTGGTACTATGGAGCGCACAATTCCGAACCTTTTCTTTCGGATCCCGAAAAGCAAACGCTTGAAGATACGCTTTATGTAAAATATACCGGCCAACCGAATGGTTACGCTAACTTTCTCGTTTTGCAGCCTCGTACAAACATAATTGAAAAAATCATTTTGAAAAATAATAAATCAAAAGAAGGTTTCCCAATGCTTACGGGCCTGTCTTTTGAAGCGCTCGATGACGAAACAAACACTGGCGGTTTTCCTGTTGTTGGCGTCTCATCGACTGAAACGGGGACGTGGCTGTCTGCTCATTCTGTTACTACGGAAACTTTTTACGCGGATTTTGATGACAGCCAACTTGACTCGCTGCGTGAAACGATTTATACCCGCGATGAAGACTTTGATGATTTAATTCCTTATACTATTCCGGAGAATTTTAAAGGCGCTAAAATAAATTTTTCGGGGTCGGTTACCGCGGAAGTTATTACAAGAATTTATTATGCGACGACTCAGGATATGGATGACAAGATTGATACTAACGGACTTTTCCACACTTCTACAAAAAACGCAACACTGTTTGGCGCTTATGAAGGTTTTGGATATTGGGTATTGAATTATGGCGCTTATTATAATGACGCCTGGTCGAGAGACGCAGGTCGCCTTTTAATGGAGATCGGCGAACTTGGCTACAATACACAAATGTGGGAAAGTTGCGATTGGTTTAACGATATTTTGATGTGGTATCCCGCGCAGTATCCGGGGACAAACATAAACGGGCACCCGCTGCCTGGGCATTGGGTTCGAAACGCCAGAAAACCCGGAAAACAAGAACAAACTCCGATGCCAACCGGTTTTGGTAATCTGGAAAATGATGGACATGGCCTGATAATGATGGCACAATACAAAGGCTGGATAGCCGCGGGAAAAACAGCTGATTATGTGCAGAACTCCTGGACAAACTTTAATGAAGCCGCGGAATATATTTGCTGGCTTTTCGATAATCCGTCAATTTCTCACGCGGAAAGTAATCGCCTTTACAGCGATTCTGAAGGCGCAAGAAACCATTTCAGTCTTTATTGCGATTTCCCGTGCTGGCTCGGGATGATTTGTTACGCGGAAATGGCGGATGCAATTGGTGAAACAGCGAAAGCGACTCGCTGGCGTCAATACGCGGCCAAACTTGAAGATGGCATTAATAATTTTTATCCTAAAAATGACGCGACTTATGGCGATATCTGGAATACCGACATGGCAGGCGGCTGGGCTTATAAACACAGCGCTCTTGCACCGGTTTTTCTCTGGGCGGATGTTCATGATTTGGATTTGTCAACTATGCCGGCTGATTGGTTTGCGCGAAGCACTAACACATATAATCTTCAGTTAACACGATGTGTTCCGGAATACGCTTCCGGTGTTGCGATGGGCTATGGCCATGGCTATATTACTCAAAGCGCGTTGTTGCTTGACAGAATGAAAGATGCTTCGGGAATGATTCAATGGCTGGCAAAGCTCACGTATTTTAACGGACAAGAACCTTATATTGTTCCGGAAGCATGTGAAGTAGATGAAAATGCAAAATGGTGGCACAGGTCAACTGACCTCGGTAATGCTGTTCAGGAAGCGGAAAACATTAAATCTATTCGCCTGCTTGTCGGCGTGGAAGATTTGAATCCTGACAAATTGCGGATACTTCCGCGCCTTCCGGCGGGATTTACAAACATGAATGTCGAGAATTATCTTATAACATCGAAAAGCGACGGGCAGATAAAACAGATTTTTGCGGACATAAATTTTTCGCGATTATGGAACGAAGATATTTTTAAAATTTCAGCTTCAGATAAGTTCGATTCACTTTCCGTAAGATTAGGCCCTTATGAAAATAGCGTTACACAGATTTTGGTGGAAGTAAACAGCGAAACGCCAATAATTACCAATACATTCGTGAGTGGGGATTCGAGATGGATTTGGATTGAAGGATTAAATTCTACAAACGAATATGAGATTACAATACAAACAGTTATACCGGAACCGTGTTTATTTATCATTTATTATTTATTATTTATCATTTATTCGAGGAAATTTATCCCAAAGCACTAATGCGATCAAGATGAATTTCTTCTTCTAAACAAAAACTATACTACAATGAAAATAATTACTTACGTAATTATCACAGCTTTATTATTAACTTTGCCGGCTTTCGCCGCACAAATCGTTTTTAATACTACCGAAGGAAACTGGAACGTGCCCGGTAACTGGAGTCCCGCCTCTGTGCCCGGTTCAGCCGATCAGCCGATTATCCCCGCGGGAAGAACTGCCATTATTAATACTGATGTCGGACAATGCGACGTCATTTTCTGTGGGCAATCCGCTTCATCGCCGCGATGGGGGAAAATTCAAATGCGACCCGGTGGAAAACTTTCAGCGCCAATCCTGATTCTCGGCAGAGACGAAGATAATCACGGCATCTTCTGGCTTTGTGGCGGCGAATTATCGCTTTCGGCTTATTTGAATGTTGGCGACAACGATGGTGGTCCTGCTGGAAGCACTGCTTCCGGCACACTAAACCTTTCCGCCGGTTCATTAAAAATGCCGGGTACAGCGGCAACGTATGTTGGTTATAAAGGCCTTGGTAAAATGACGGTGTCCGGTAACGGCGCTTTCTACGCGAATGACATTACTATCGGCGAAAACTCCGGTTCCGAAGGTTCGGAAATGAAAATCATCGGCGGTTCTGTTATCGCAGGAAATATTGCCGCGGGCGGCGCTTCTACTTCAAATGGTATGATGACAATTTCCGGCGGTTCGCTCGTTTGGAGTAACCTTTTTTATGTGCGTGATACTTTGGCAATTCAAAACGGCTCACCTTCTATTAGTGGCGTTCAGTCGGGCGGCACAAGTCTTTATCTTGATAACAGTTCTACGTTAGAATTCGAATTTGGCGCCGATGGAATTGCCGGTATCAAAATGACAAATTCACTTCTTCATATAACTTCCGGCGCGAAATTGAATATTAACGGAACTTATTACACAAGAGCTTCCGGCACGGCAAAAAGTTTTCTTCTCATAAAACATAACGGTTATGCCGATCAGACTACTTTTACAGGCGGTAACGTAACTTTCAGCGGTTTTAGCGGATTAATTCCTTCGCTCCGTTACGAAAATAATTGTATTTATCTCGACTTGACAGCCGATTCCGGATCCGTTGTTCGCGCCGCACAGGGCATTTATATGAAATACTGGGAACTGCCGATAAATGGCGGCACCGGTACGCGTCCGGGAAAAAGAATAGATCCGCCACTTACTTCCATGCCGCTTTTCACAAATACCATTATGCGCACTCACCCGACATTCGGAAAGCGCGTAAAAAAAATTGATCTTTCGGACATTTTTAGAACTGAAAATATTATTGTTCAGTTTGAAGGTTATATTAATATTCTTACAAATGGAAGTTATACTTTTTATCTGAATTCCGATGACGGCTCAAAACTGTGGATCAATGATTCGCTTCTTGTAGATAATGACGGTCAACATGGCGCTACAGAAGTTTCTGCATCTATAACTTTGACAAACGGAATGCATAAACTTGAGATCGGGTATTTTCAGAACACAGGCCCGATGGTTTTTGAAGTAAACTGGTCCGGCCCCGGCATTTCAAAACAGGAAATTCCCGAAGATGTGCTTTGCATTTCCGATGTAAAAAGTTCGTGCTCTTTTCAGAATATTATTCCCGATCAGGACCTTTATTATAATTATTGCCCGTCATTTATGTATGATGAAGCAGAAGGGCTATACAAAATCTGGAGTGGCGGCGCCCCCGGATCCGGTGGCGATTATATTTATTATAAAGAATCGCCCACTCTTGAAGGATTGCTTGAGGCGAAGTTGAAATACGTTTTTGAGCCAAGTCATGACCCTTCTAAATTTGACGATGAACATGCCTGCGACCCAAATGTTTTTGTGGATACCAACGGTGTTTTCTACCTGACTTACAGCGGTAATACGCGAGGCAGTATTTTGTTCTCAACAACGCGAATCGGTATGGCTATTTCTTATGACCGGGGACGCTCATGGACGCGGTTACATAACGGTGAACATATTCTTGCTCCCGCCCCCGGCTTTGACCCTACTAGCTATGGTGTAGGCCAATCAGCCGTTGTTCAGGCCAATGACGGTTATTATTACATGATCTATACCGATGTAGATAATTACAGAACAAATCAAGCACTTGTTATCCGTGTTATTCGATGTTCAGACCCGGCTTTTCCAACTAATAAACACGAAATGATAAATCCTGATGTTCCGAATACTCGCGGTTGTAGTCTCGACCTCGCTTACGACAGTAGCAATGAAGAATTTATTGTTATTACCGATATAAGTTATAACCCTTACGCAAAAGTCCAGCTTGCATATTATGATAAAAACTGGAACTACCTTCGCCGATCTACTATTGAAACTGAGCTGCTTTGGGCTTTTGGCGAAGGAGTTGGTTTGCTTTCAGACACTTCTAAAGAAATTGTGTTATATTCCGATCACGGTAATCCATCGCTCGTTCCAGCCGCCGCAACTCAGGAATATCAGGAAAACACTTATCTTTGGGCGCCCTGGGTTGAAGGCGACACAAAATACATCGTTTTCCCGGAAAACAATCTGATTATTCCTTATCAACCACCTGCTTCTTTCGATAATCACAGTTTTGAAATGGGGTCTTATACAAATTGGACACAAACAGGTGCCGCCTGGGAAAGTCAGCCGCGTTCAACTCCCCGCCATAATCAGCCTTGCGACAGCAGCTTTTACGCTGACAGCATTTTTCCATCGGAATCAGCAATTGGCACACTTCAATCCGGTCCCTTTACTCTTAAAAAAGACGAACAAATTTCGTTTTATATAAATGGCTGGTCAAAATGGGCCGGCGGTGGCTTTGATTATAATTATGTAACTTTGAACCGGATTGATGATGATTCGGAACTTGACAGAGCCTGGACTCCTAATTCAGACCAGGCTGTTATTAAAACTCTTTCTCATGGTCTTGACCAGGACGTTGAAGTTTATGTTAAAGCGGTTGATAACGGAAACACTGCCGGTTATGCCTGGCTTGCCGTTGATGATTTTGATAAAGTGGAATATAATAATTATC
>JAUVKG010000267.1 GCA_030596365.1 Chlamydiota bacterium
AATAGTTAATGGTTAATGGTTAATGGTTAATGGTTAATGCAGCCGCAGAGGTCGGAGCTGAATTAAAACGAGTAAATAGTGCCTGACCGAAAACCCCCATAAGCGCTAAAATAAGCATATTTTAGCACTTTAAACCGAAAAATATTCAACAAAAAATATTCAACCGAAAAAGTGTAATACCCTTTTTGAGCGCCTTCTAAACAAAGAAGTGGATTTACTGTAAGAGGGTTGACAAACGCGGCAATAAATGATATAATAGTACTGCAATACCAGAATGAATATTGGGAAATTGCAGAATTGTGGAATTGTAGAATTTAAGAATTACCAAATTAAAATGAAAAGCGATGAATTAAAAAAACGAACTAAAGCTTTTGCATTACAAATTTATATGTTAGTCAATGCTCTGCCTGATACTGTTGCAGGACGTACAATTGCTGTTCAATTATTTAAAGCTGGAACATCAGTTGCTGCAAATTACAGGGCAACTTGCCGAGGAAGATCTAAAGCGGAATTTAAATCAAAATTACACATCGTTTTAGAAGAAATTGACGAAAGCCAGTTTTGGTTAGAGTTTATAATCGATGCAAAAATATTACCTGAAGAAAAAGTAATTCTTTTATTGGAAGAAGCAACAGAGTTGACAGCAATTTTTACAAAATCGTATCATACGGTTAGCAGAAATTGAGGAATTGTAGAATTGAGGAATTGTGGATTGTAGAATCGAAAAAATTACTAAATTATTAAATTAACAAATTATTAAATTAAAATGTGGGAATACAGCGATAAAGTTTTTGAATATTTCAAAAACCCGAAAAATATGGGCGAAATAGAAAATCCTGACGGCAGAGCGGAAGTCGGCAGCGAGTCGTGTGGAGATTTAATGCTATTGACTTTAAGAATCGATCGAGATACTGATACGATCAAGGATGTGAAATTTAAAACATTCGGTTGCGCAAGTGCGATTGCATCTGCAAGTGTCCTTACTGAATTAGCAATTGGAAAAACAATTGATGAAGCACTGAAAATAACTAACAATGATATTATTCGTGAACTTGGCGGTTTGCCGAATGCGAAAATACATTGCTCTGTTATGGGACAGGAAGCTATTGAAGCGGCGATAAATAATTATCGTGGAATTGAGACTGTAATTCATGAGCATGAAGAAGGAACAGTAATATGCAACTGTTTTGGTATAACCGATAAAACGATTGAAAAAGCAGTACGCGAGCATAATATTACAACGGTTGATGAAATAACAAGATATACTAAAGCCGGTGGCGCATGTCAATCATGTCATCTGGATATTCAGGATATTATTGATAAAATTAATTCCGATTAGAATATCGGAATTAATTTGTTGAGACTTGCTTAAACTTGAGAATTGGTAATTGAGAGTTCGATATTGAGACTTATATTTAATAATAATAAAAAAAGTTCCAACTCCGAATTTTCCTAACGAAGTAACACTGTACTCATGTTCACTCTCAAGTAAAAAGTAAATATGATTTTGCGACCTTCGACCTTTAGACCTTCAGACCAATAAAAAAAATGAAGAACTTAATTTATGTAGATAACAACGCAACAACACGTGTTGACGATAAAGTTATGGAAGCTATGTTTCCATTTTTCACAGAACTTTATGGAAACCCTTCAAGCATGTATCCTTTTGCTTTATGTTCGAAAGCGCCTATAGATAAAGCACGGGAACAGGTTGCAAAATTTATTAACGCTGAACGTTCCGATGAAATAATATTTACCGGTTGCGGAACCGAAAGTGATAATATGGCTATCTTAGGTGCTTTGAAAGCTAAACCGGATAAAAAGCATTTCATTACTTCATCTGTAGAACATCAGGCAATTCATGTACTTAACCACTCATTGGAAAAAATGGGTTACCGTGTTTCCAGAATTTCTGTAGATGAAAAAGGATTGCTGAATCTTGATGAACTACGTAATGAAATTTGCGATGATACAGCTCTTATTAGTCTTATGTGGGCTAATAATGAAACAGGTGTGATTTTCCCGATAGAAGCAGCAGCAGCTATCGCCGCGGAAAGGGGAGTTTCTTTTCATACTGACGCCGTTCAGGCAGCCGGGAAAGTAGAAATTGATGTTCAAAAAACAGGTGTTGATTTGCTTTCAATATCAGGTCATAAAATTCATGCTCCGAAAGGCGTTGGAGCACTTTATGTAAAACGCGGCACACGGCTTCGCCCATTTCTTATCGGGGGACATCAGGAACATGGCCGCCGCGCCGGAACAGAGAATGTTCCCGGAATTGTAGGATTTGGCAAAGCATGTGAGTTAGCCGGAGAATTTATCGAAGATGAGGTAAATCGTGTTGGCGCGTTAAGGGATAAGCTTGAGTCTGAAATTCTAAAAAGAATACCTGATACAAGTATTGTCGGTTCCAGAGAGTTTCGAACACCAAATACTACAAACATAATTTTCAAATATGTTGAAGGTGAAGCGATTCTGCTTATGATGGCTGACAAAGGAATTTGTGCGTCGTCGGGATCGGCGTGTACAAGCGGCTCGCCTGAACCATCACATGTTTTATCTGCTATGAAAGTACCTATTGGCGTTGCTCACAGCGCGATAAGGTTTAGTTTGAGCAGATACAACACAGATGAAGATATAGATTTTATCATCAATCACCTCCCGCCTGTTATCGAAAAGTTAAGAGAAATGTCACCTTTAGGGCCCAATCGAAAATAAGTTGATTGAATTTTAAATCCTCGAACCCCATTTTAAAAAAGGTATTTGCCTGAAAGGCAAAAATGATATAGCGCAGGGTTGCGTGGAAACGCTACCCTGTGATGTAGGTAACAAAGGGTGTTCCGCGACCGTGCAGAAGAATTTTTGTCGCGGGGAATACTTGGAATTCCTAACCCGGGGTAATGCTACTGCATAACCCCGGGCTACGTTATTTTTCCCTTACAGGAAAAGTATTTATTATTACTTTTAAAATTGGCGGTTTAAGAGAATTTAGACACTAATTCCACTTATCTTCACTAATTTTTAATATCTTCTGTAACCTTATGTATCTTATGTGGTTAAATACTTTTAATTTTGGATTTTGATGTCGTGTTTCTCTTGTAATAAACTAATTATTTAGTTAAAATATACCCGACAAATTAAAATTAATTTTCTCCTATAAACTAAAACCTATAATAATGATAAAAATTAGGAATAGTAATATTATGCTAAAAAATGTGAATCCCAAAAAAACTAAAGCCTGGACAAATCTCGCTGCAAATTATGAAGATAATAAAAATATGCAGTTGAGTGATTTATTTGCTAATGATGAAAATCGGTTTCAAAACTTTTCGAGAATACTTGATGGTGAAATATTATTAGACTTTTCAAAAAATCTTGTTAATAATGAAATTTTTGGAAACCTTGTCTCGCTTGCAGAAGAAGTCGATCTTCGAGGCGCAATTAACGCGATGCTTACCGGTGAGAAAATTAACAGAACAGAGGACCGCGCGGTTTTACACACGGCTCTTCGAAATCGCAGCAATTCGACTGTTTTGGTTGATGGTGAAGATGTAATGCCGAAAATTAACGCGGTGCTTGAGCAAATGAAAAATTTCTGTGAAAAAATTCATACAGGCAAGTGGAAAGGTTATACCGGCAAGAAAATTACTGACATCGTGAATATCGGTATTGGTGGTTCTGATCTTGGACCTGTGATGGTTACCGAAGCGTTAGGGAAATATAAAATTGACGGAATAAACGCGCATTTTGTTTCAAATGTTGATGGAACGCACATTGTAGAAACACTAAAAAATCTGGATCCTGAAACTACTCTCTTCCTCATCGCGTCAAAAACTTTTACAACGCAGGAAACAATGACTAACGCGCATTCCGCTCGCGACTGGTTTCTTGAATCCGCGAAAGATGAATCTGCCGTCGCGAAACATTTTGCCGCTTTATCAACAAATGGCCAGGCGGTAGCTGAGTTTGGGATTGATGTCGCTAATATGTTTGAATTTTGGAACTGGGTTGGCGGTAGATATTCTCTTTGGTCGGCAATTGGACTTTCAATTGCGTTAACCATTGGATTTGATAATTATATTGAATTACTGGAAGGCGCTCATGAAATGGACAAACATTTTGCTGAAGCGGATTTTAAAGATAATTTTCCTGTTATTCTTGCACTTTTAGGAATATGGTACAATAATTTTTACGGTGCAGAGACCGAAGCTATTTTACCTTATGATCAATATTTGCATAGATTCGCAGCGTATTTCCAGCAGGGGAATATGGAGTCAAACGGGAAATATATAGACCGGGAAGGCAATAAAGTTGATTATCAAACAGGTCCGGTTATCTGGGGAGAGCCTGGAACAAATGGGCAACATGCGTTTTATCAATTAATTCATCAGGGAACAAAATTGATACCTTGTGATTTTATAGCTCCTGCAATTTCTCAAAATCCGATTAGTGATCATCACGAAAAATTACTTTCCAATTTTTTCGCTCAAACTGAAGCACTTGCTTTCGGCAAGACAAAAGAACAGGTTGAGCAGGAGTTTATTGCAGCGGGAAAAGAACTTAATGAAGTGGCTGATATAATATCTTACAAAGTTTTTGAAGGTAATCGCCCGACAAACTCGATTCTTGTAAAGAAAATATCACCGAGAAT
>JAUVKG010000172.1 GCA_030596365.1 Chlamydiota bacterium
ATAACTTTTAACTTAAAACAATACAGAAAATTAAATGAACTTTGAACTTAAAAAAATTGATGATTATGACGGCGTTAAAGGTCCACTCCTTTTCGTTATTATGGATGGCGTAGGCTTGTATAAAGGCAGCAAAGACGGTTATCCCGGTAACGCGTTTGAACTCGCTGAACCAAAACATATACTGCAACTTATTGAAAACGAAAAAATTTCTACTAAATTAAAAGCTCACGGGACTGCTGTAGGTATGCCTTCAGATGACGACATGGGCAACAGCGAAGTTGGACATAATGCAATTGGCGCCGGTCGTGTATTTTCTCAGGGAGCTCGATTGGTTGACGAAGCTATAGAAACTAAGCGGCTTTACGAAGGAAAAGCGTGGAAAGAAATTGTTGCTAACGCTAAGCAAAACAAAAAACCAATTCACTTTATCGGTCTTATGTCAGATGGAAATGTTCATAGCAATATTTCTCAACTTTGTGCACTGCTTGCAGAATGTGATAATGAAGACATTGAAGAAGTATATATTCACGGATTGCTTGACGGTCGTGATGTTCCACCGTTAAGTGCTTTAAATTTTTTTGGTGATCTTGAAGATTACCTCTGGTCACTTCGCGTTCAGGGAATTAAATCAGGTAAAAAACGTGACTACTTTGTCGCTTCAGGCGGCGGACGAATGATTACCACAATGGACAGATACGAAGCTGATTGGAGCATTGTTGAACGCGGATACAATGCGCATGTACTTGGCGAAGCGCCACTTTTTCCGAATTGTCTGACAGCTATAAAAGCAATGAGAGAAGAACATAAAGTTGATGACCAGTATTTACCGCCATGGGCTGTTTGTAAGTCTGACGACCCAAATACACCTATTGGTAGAATTGAGGATGGAGCAAGTGTTATTGTTTTTAATTTTCGTGGTGACCGTGCGATAGAAATCAGTCGTGCGTTTGTTGAAGATGAATTTACCTGTTTCGATAGAAAAGTTCATCCGGCAGTTACTTTCGCCGGAATTATGGAATACGATGGTGATTTGCATATTCCACCGAGATTCCTTGTTGCACCGCCGGCAATTGAACGTACGATTTCAGAATATCTCGCAAACAATGACATTTCTCAGTTTGCGATAAGTGAAACGCAAAAATTCGGACATGTAACTTATTTTTGGAATGGAAATAATTCCGCTAAATTTAACGATAAAACTGAGGAATGGGAAGAAATCGAATCAGATAAAATCGCTTTCGATGAAGCTCCGGCAATGAAAGCAAAAGAAGTTGATGCTGAACTTGAAAAAGCTCTTCGTTCGGGAAAATTTAAATTTTTAAGAGTTAATTTCGCGAATGGCGATATGGTTGGTCATACAGGTTCACTTCCGGCAGCTATTGAAGCTGTAAAGGTTGTTGATGACGTTATAGGTAAGCTCGTTACTTTAATTGATGAACTTGGTGGTACAATTGTTATAACAGCCGATCATGGCAATTGCGAGCAAATGATTGCCATTGATAAAAAAACCGACACTCCAATTATGGGACCGGGCGGTAAATACAAACCGATGACGAGTCATACTCTCAATCCCGTTCCATTTATTATTCACGGACCCGACACAGATAAATATGAATTGAACACAGAGTTAAAAGATCCCGGATTAGGTAACATAGCAGCAACGATATTGAATCTTCTTGGTTATGAAAAGCCGGAAGATTATTTACCATCGATAATTAAAGTAAAGTAACACAAGCATCTTGCTTGTGGAGTAATGGAGTGGTGGATTGATGGAGTAATGAAAAACCACCCTGCCCTTCGGGCACCCCTCCTTAATAAAGGAGGGGAACGGATCATTGGATGTCAAAATCCGCTGAGATTGATGGATTGTTTTACTTTGAGATTGAAAATTTCTTGTTGATTATTGAATATTGATTCTTTTATGGAATTCTAACCTCTAACCCAAACTTATCATGAACAATTCACCTTTTATGCAATGGCTGATAATTATTGTCGGAATAGGCGCTTTAGCGAAAGGAATCTGGATGATTGTGTGGCCTCAATCCGCGTCTGCTTTTTTAAAAAAATGGATTAATATGCCGAACTGGCTATTGAAAACTGTAAGCGTGGTTTCCTTTGTCTTCGGTATTGTCTGTGTGATTATCGCTGCCGCTAATACGAATTATAAAATTGCTGCCACGTTGATTTTGGGCACAATGTTTATTGTTGGGGGTTTAATTTATAATTCACGTGAAACTCTGACGCATCTTTGTGCTCCGTGGATAAAAGGCGGAAAAGTGTGGATGAGTATTTGGGGAGTTATATCAATTATTATTGCAGCAGCTTTACTTTGGATTGCGTTTTTTATTAAGTAGTGCCTGGAAATTGTATGCAAAAGTTTAACATCCCCCTTTAATCCCCCCCAGCATGCGCGGGGTCAGAGACCTTCAAAGGGGGAATCGTTTCAGGATATTTATTATTCAAAGACAAAGGTTTTTTTGTTTGTGTCCCACCACGTTACCCAGCCCGCGGTGTTAGTAAAATCCTCATCTGTCCAGAAAAGCAAATAAAATTCCGCATTCTCACGTACGTCTTCGTATTGATTTGTAAGTGCGTTAACAAAAACGTTTATCATTTCTCGACTTTCAATATCACCAAGAATATCAGCTGCATCCTGGCGAATATCTTCTACAGGGTCATCTAAACATTTTGTGAGTGAGGGAAGCAGTGGTTTGAGAATATCAAATGAATATGCAGCATCCAGGACTTCAGATCTAACGTCCGTGCTGCTGTGGTCCAATAATTTTTCAAATTCTTTTAATACATATCGGGAACCTTTATCCTGTTTACCAATTTGGGTGATTGTGGCAATAAGCACAGCAACATCTTGTGTTTGCAATCTTTCCGTAAGGATTCTCGTTGGTATTTTTTCTTCTGTTTTTACTTTTTTCGATTTTTCAACGAAATTTGTAACAACAGGAATCGTTGATTTAAGAGAAACCGGTTTTGATATGGCCGGTTTTGCAATCGAAGTTTTTTTATCGGCACTAACATGAACTGAAAAGAACGTAAGCGATAATATTATTACAAACGGATAATTTTTAATCATAAATGTGTCCAGAGATATTAATAAATATTCATAAATGGTTTAAATATGTAAGCAAGATTTATTCCCTGACAAACAAATTCCGACTGTTTTTCCATTAAATGTCTTTGTAATAAATCAAGCATACATTAATTTAAAGTTTTCATATAATTCAATGTAAAATCATTATTGAGAAAAAAATATACACTTTGTTAATCAATTCGGTAATTTCCACGCTCTTTTATATTACCAAAAACCGTTTTATTAAGCAAAGCATACGCTTTTCTGGTATAATTAAACGCAAATGTTTGACCCCCGCCTGTGGCGGGGCAGGCTTTGACTTTTGACTTTCAACTTTTGACTTTCAACTTTTGACCTATTATTATGCACAACGATATTTTCAAAATAGAAGTTTATGTCCCGGAAAAATATTGCGATACTCTTAAAACTGCAATGTTTAATGCCGGTGCAGGAAAATTAGGCAATTACGACTGCTGTGCGTGGCAAAGTTCCACAGGAACAGGGCAGTTCCGCCCATTAAGAGGCAGTTCTCCTTTTCTTGGCAAAACTGGTCAAATTGAAAAAGTTGAAGAAATAAAAATAGAGTTAATCTGCAAAGAAGATGTTCTTGAAAATGTAATTAACGCAATTAAAAAATCTCACCCTTATGAAACTCCGGCATTTCAATACTGGAAAGTAAGCCGCGCTCTTGACCCGCGTATGCTGGGTTCCAAGCGCGAGCAAGTGAGTGGTGAGTAGTGAGTAATCAGGTGTCAGGTGTCAGGTGTCAGGTGTCAGGAAAGGACAGAAACTAAATAAATCCCCCTAACCTACTTTCCCCGAAAGGATTGGGATAAAATTCAAGGGGAAATTAATCCATTAATCCATAAGCTTCCGGCTTATGCTACTTTTCCATCCCCAATGATCAAGCACAAAAAAATCAAAAACGATTTAAGTAATATAATGAATGAAGATTTTATTCACGGAGCTTTCCCTCAATGTAATGCTCAATGGATATGGCATCCGAATTCTCACGGAACCGATTATAAAGTTCTCCTCTTTAAACGCTCATTTACTTTAAATAAAACAGAAACTGTGCGGCTGCATGTTTCCGCAGATCAGAGATTCGAGCTCTTTGCAGATGGTGAACTTATCGGCAGAGGACCCGAACGTGGTGACAGATTAAATTGGTTTATTCATTCATACGAAATTAAATTGCCAAAAGGAAAACATACGCTGACCGCTCGTTGCTGGTGGATTGGCGACATGGCACCATTTTCACAAATAACACTTCGTGGCGGTTTTTTGCTTTGCGCGGAGGGTAAAATACATAAAATTCTTTCGACAGGTGCTGCAGATTGGCAGGTTGCCGAAATGGATGGATATAAATTTAAACGCTCAGAAGTTATGGGCGGTTCCGGCACTCAAGCAGGAACAACAGTTAACGCGGCAGCTCTTCCTGCAGATTACAGAAAAGGTACAGGTATAAAATTTGTTCGTGCATCCGGTAGTTTTAAAAATGTTGAATCAGTTGAGGAGAGTCAAGTTGGCTCGTGGTGGAAATTAACGCCATCCACTTTACCTGAGATGTTAAATTTGCCGATAAAGAAGATGACAGTTTTCCAGGCGGAACTTTTGACAAGAAATCAAAAAAGAAATCCGCTTGTTAAAAAAGAAAACAATAATCCGGATATTGAGGATCAGTGGCAAAACCTCTTTGACGGCAAAAAAAGTCTTATTGTTCCTAAAAATTCCCGCGTAAGAATTTTGATTGATCTTAATAATTATTATTGCGTGTATCCTTCTTTGCTTGTAAATAAAGGTAAAGGAAGTTCAATTGATATTCAATGGGCGGAATCGCTCTTCGAAAAACTCGAAGATTTTACCAAAGGCAATCGCGATGAAGTTTTTAATAAAATATTTCATGGTAAAGGTGATAAATTCCTGTTAAACGGTAAAAAAACTTTTCTTGATGTCCTTTGGTGGAGGGCAGGCCGTTATGTCGAGATTTTTGTTGAAACCGCCAACGAAGAACTGAAAATCGAAAATTTTAATTTTCACGAAACTCATTACACTTTCAAAAAAGAAGCTGAACTTTCTACTTCAGATAAATCACTGACTTCTTTTTTTCCAATAGCATGGCGCACAATGGAAATGTGTTCACACGAAACTTATATGGATTGCCCATATTATGAACAATTAATGTATATTGGCGATACACGCCTTGAAGTTTTGGTAAACTATGTTATGACTTCCGATGACCGCCTGCCGGAGAAGGCGTTAAAATGTTTTGATATGTCAAGAAAAACTTTCGGGCTTACGCAATCGCGATATCCTTGCAGATACATAAATTTGATTCCTCCGTTTTCTTTGTGGTTAATTTGTATGACTCACGATCATTTTATGTGGCGGGATAATCCTGATTTAATTCGTAATATGTTGCCCGGGGCAGATGCAATCATAGCTCATTTTCACCCGCATGTCAATAAAAATAATCTTTTGGATTATAAATCACCGTGGTGGGAATTTGTTGATTGGGTTCCAGAGTGGTTTTATGGTACTCCTTCCGGAACGAAAGATAATATTTCCGGAATTTTAAATTTACAGTATATTCTTTCACTTAAAGCTGCCGCGGAAATGCATAAGCACTTCGGCGAAAAATTCCTGGCAGATGAATATTTTTCGCGCGCTGAAAAAATTTCGAAAGCGTTTAATAAAAAATTCTGGTCGAAAAAACGCGGACTTTTCGTTCACGATGTGAAAAAGAAAAATTTCAGCGAACATGCACAATGCCTCGCTGTTATTGCCGGGATTGCAACAAAAAATCAAATTCGTCAAATATCGAAGTCAATTTTTGATGATGATTTGGATAAAACAACAATTTATTTCTCACATTACTTATTAGAAACGCTGCCTCTAATCGGTAAAATGTCAAAATTTGTTGAAAAAATTGATTTCTGGCGAGATCTCGATAAACAAGGTTTTAAAACTCTGCCGGAAGCTCCGCATCCTTGTCGTTCTGACTGTCATGCATGGGGAGCGCATCCGATATATCATTTTTACACGAAGTTACTTGGTATAACGCCAAAATCCCCCGGATTTAAGGAGATAAGAATTAAACCGTATTTATGCGGTTTAACAGAAATATCAGGAGTAATGCCTCATCCAAAAGGAAAAATAGAAGTTAACATTACAACCAAAGAA
>JAUVKG010000041.1 GCA_030596365.1 Chlamydiota bacterium
GTCATAAGGTCTATAAGGTCTGAAGGTTGGTAATCATTTTCAACTATCAACTAATAATTATCAACTAATAATTATCAACTAATAACTATTAACTAATAACTATTAACTAATAACTATTAACTAATAACCATTAACTAATAACCCAAAGCAAGATGCTTTGGTTACTTTAACACACGTAGTTTGGCATACTGCGCAACTAAAACTTTCGGATTCGGCAAACTGTCAAATTGAATTGTTAATCGCGCAGAATCCCCGCTTCCGGTTATCGATTCTATTTCTCCGTCTCCAAAGTGAGAGTGAATAACTCTATTGCCAACTGTATATCCATTATTGCCTGCTTTAGATTTTTTTGATTTAGGAACCGGAGGAACTTCTTCTGCACCGAAAGAGTCACGATGTTCACTAATTCTCACTTCAATAAATTCATCAGGTATTTCGCTCAAAAATCTTGAAGGTTCGCGAACTTTTCTTTGGCCGAACACTGTACGATGATAAGCGCAGCTTAACGACAATCTTTTTTTTGCGCGTGTCATACCAACATAACACAAGCGTCGTTCTTCTTCTATATCAGTTGGATCATCACTGGAATTATAATGCGGAAAAAGATTTTCTTCCATACCAATAATATAAACAACAGGAAATTCTAATCCTTTTGCATTATGAATTGTCATTAAAGTAACTGACTCTTCGCTGTCATTCCAATTATCAATATCAGATGTTAAGGCCACTTCATGAAGAAACCCATCAACTGAAGGTTTTTCGTCCGGGGAAGTATTATCATATTCTGCGGCGGCGGAGATAAGTTCTTTTATATTTTCGACACGGGTTTTATCCTGCAAATCATTAGAGCTGCAAACTTTTTCAATATAATTTATTTCATCGATTACTTTTTTAACCAGTTCTGTTGTTGTAAGTTCATTTTTGGCTTTACAGAACTCATTCATTAATTGCATAAATTTAACGATTTTTCTCTGCGCGGCTTTGCTTAAATTCGAAATAGATTCCGCTTTGTCAGCAGCTTCAAATAAAGTTATATTACATGAGCGGGCATAACGAGCAATAGTTTCCTGAGTTGTTGAACCGATTCCTCTGTGAGGAGTATTTATAATTCTTTTAAAATTAACATCATCTGCTTGATTAGCAATTACACGCAGATAAGCAACGATATCTTTAATTTCGCGGCGATTATAAAAACCTACATCACCAATTATGATATGTGACATTCTTGCGCGTCTGAAATGGTCTTCAAAGACTCGTGTCAGCGCATGAATTCTATGAAAAATAACAATATCATTCAAAGAAAGATTAGAATCTTCACGAATTTGTTCACGAATATGATCAATAACAAATTCCGCTTCATCATGTTCATCTATAGCTCTATAAACACAAATTTGTGCGCCTTCCTCATTTTCAGTCCAAAGTTTTTTTTCTTTGCGATGTGTATTATTTGAAATAATATCGTTGGCAACGTTAAGTACCGTTGCGGTAGACCTGTAATTTTGCTCAAGAGTAATTAATTTTGCATTTTTAAAATCATGTTCAAAATCAAGAATGTTTTTAATATCAGCACCGCGAAACTTATAAATTGACTGATCAGGATCACCAACAACGCAAATATTTTTATGTTTTTTTGCGAGAAGTTTTGCAAGTGTATATTGAGCAAAATTAGTATCCTGAAATTCATCTATAAGCATATGATCAAATTTATTTTGATATTTTTTTAAAATATCTTCGTTTTGCTGTAGAAGCAGGACGCACTGCATTATAAGGTCATCAAAATCCATTGCGTTAGCTTTTAAAAGAGCTGCTTCATATTCTTTATAAACATTTGCGACAACTTCTTTTTTGTAATCATCTATTTTTTCAGCAAACTTCGCTGCGGTGATAAGTTTATTTTTCGCGTGATTGAACTCGTTGGCAAACATCTTTGGTTTTGTATGTTTGTCACTGACATTTAATCTCCGCATGCAATCTTTTATTAATGTTAGCTGATCGCTCTTGTCGTAAACCACAAAACTATTCGCGTAAGGTAATCTGTCATTTTCAGTGCGAAGTACACGAAGACAAAATGAATGAAAGGTAGATACCGGAACATACGCGTTAACAAGTTTATCAACACGTTTGGCCATTTCACCGGCAGCTTTATTAGTGAATGTAACGGCAAGAATGCGGCTTGGTTGAACACCTTGAGTTGTCAGGTATGCAATACGATAAGTCAGCACACGGGTTTTTCCACTACCTGCCCCAGCTACTATAAGTAGAGGACCATCGGGATGTGTTACAGCTTTATACTGTACCGGATTAAGTTCTTTAATAAAATCAGTCATAAAATTTAGTTTTATATAAATCTATAATATATAACAATAAGGATTATAATGTTTTCGACTTTTTTTTTCAATGAGTAGAAATCATTATAAGAACAATTCAACTTGACAATCCCTTTTTTTAAAAGTATAATTATTTACGTGTTGTAAACAAAATATATAAATAAAAGCCTTTTCCGGGAGATTAACACAAACAACGAGGTGCATATGAATAAAACAAAATTTGTTATAACAACTGTTACTGTTGTTTTTGCTGTTATAGTTGTTGCGATTATCCTCAGACCATCCCCAGCTCCGGACACAGTGCTGTTTGATGAATTGGAACATCGACTAAATGAGTTGGAACAACAAGTCGCGAAGCTGGACACGAAGATTGGTAATACTAAACTCGCAACCGGCATTAGAAATATACAGATTAGGAATGAAGATGATCCGGAAGAGACCGATGAGGTCAAGGAAGAGGTAATGGTTAGGCTGCAGCAGGTCGAGGACACCGTTGCCCAGGCAGATCAGACTTTGTCGGCAGCAATTAAGGAACGTGTCGAGGAGGTTGTTGGCGAAAAAGTTGACGAGTTGGAGAAAAAACAGGACAAAAAACCTACGCTCGCTATTTTCTCCGAGGTGCTTGAGCTTACGGATGACCAACGTCGCGTTGTTGATAAGGAGGTCTGGGTTGCCCAAAATGAAGTGCGAACAATTCTTGAGACCCCGACAGAAGACGGCTCAATTCTCATCGACGAGTTGGTTGATGTGATTGCTTATGGCGAAGCCAAACATCCGGAAGCCGGTCAGCGTTTTATAAAGTGGCTTGGACGTGTTATGACCGAGAAAATACCGGGAACTGATGTTACGTACGGAGCTGATATCGAAGTCGTCAAGAATAATACACGTTCCGCGTTCCGTAATGAGTTAACCGAAGAACAGTATGCTGAGTTTGAGAGTTGGGGGGTGGATCCTACGGACATTAAGGAGATCGATAATAATCCCTGGGCAGATATAGAAGAACGTGTAAAGCAGCGTTTACTGAAACTGGCAGAGTAAAGTAAAATTGCGTAAAATATATTTAAAATTTGCTTTTAAAATCAAATTATTTAAGAGAAGTTTTTTTATCTTCTTTAGTTTTATAATTATAATTTGCGGTTCCTTCGCCAAATATTTTGTTTCCGGATGTATCAATAGTGATAAACAAATCAGCCGATTTTGCCTGCCAGTCAGTTGTTGATGTATTTGAAATAGTCAGAGCTGAAGGTAATCCTGCACAATTTTTATAAATATAAGTCAAGTAAAGTTTTCCTTTTTTAAGTTTTAATTTAGTGGTGATTTTATTTCCGCAGGCATCTAATTTAGCTTTTGCAGCAGTTCCTTTCTTGTTTGATTTAAACTCTCCGCAAGGTAATGCTAAACTACTATTAAGAATAATTAAATTTGTGAAACTCTGCCCTGAAAGAAAACTCAAATCAATTAACGAAGAATCCATAGAACCGGTAATTTTTAAATTGCCCAATTGAAATTTATCTCCCGCTTTCCAGATTATTTTACCTTTAAATTTTGTGGTTGTAAAGACTGATGTTCCACTGGAGCTACTTACTGACCAGCCAATATCACTCAGCAGCCCTTCCGTAACCGATCCGGGATTATGTAAAGATTCGCCTTTACCGATTGAATATGTCATAAGAGCATTTGGTGTTCCATTAAATATTTCATCAAGATGGGAATAACTTGATCCTGAATTCCATGTTAATGGACTATACAATTTTACTCTGGTCCCGCCGTTTGCCGCATTAGCTGAAAAACCGTTAAAATAAAGATTTCCACTGGTTAACACATTTTTTAATGCAACAGAGTTATCAGGATATGTTCCTGTGTCAATCAGACTTGTACCGTAATTATCTTCTGTAAATTGATCATAAGCATTAGGATATGAATTCCACCATTTACCCAAACCGCTTTCAACATAAAAATTGCCGGTAAAACCAAGGCCATGACAAATTTCATGCAGAATTACAGTCGAAAGATCATATTTTGTGACCGGCGTATTGCCGTCAGTGCCGGTGTACCATGAAAAAGTACTGCTGAAACCCATGTAAATATCAGGTTTTGCAGGATCAAGGTCGGAACCGTAAAGCGCGTTTGCAAGGGAAGCCGGATATAAAGTGTTTGCCAATGGCGCGCCTGTAAAATCGCGCCGAAGAGTAATTGTACCGCTATGACCTAAAACACCAGGCGGTAAATTGTCCACCCAGCCTGCATTAATTGTAATCGGCACAGTTGATTCAAGTATATTTTCCCAAATACCTGCAGCATATGTAAATGCGTTACTTACATCCGTTGGCCAGTCTATAGTATGGTCTCCCCATTTTGCGTCCGGAGAATTAGCCGGCAGGAAATTAATTTGGACAGTTGAAGTTTTTACTGCCTGCATTTGATTATAATAGGTTGCCGGAGGAGCAACGTGAAAATCAATAACGCGAGGATCTGCGATTAAAATTCCTGTAGGCGCATCAAGTGTAATTTTTTCAGGTATCCCGGATTGCGAGTTATTCTCCGCATAAACAGATGATGCTATTAAACACAAGCAACAAGTAATTGTTTTTAGAGTGGTCAAAATAAACTCCTATAGTTAAATCTAAGATAAATTATTTATTCTGCAAAATGATTAACAGCAGAATAATTTTCATTTTATAGTTTTTAATTTTCATTTAAATTAATAAATTTGTTGGTATTAAAGTTATATTGAAATTCTTAAACTTAAATAACGCAGTAGGAAGATGCTATTTTTTAATATCAACCCATTGGGTTAAAGCAATAAATTGTGAAAACCTCCTGTTCATCGTGGATTTTGAGCTTTTTATCTTTTTAACTGCGTTATTTAGGTTAAAATCTTTTCATCAATAAATATGGGTTATAACACCCTCATTTCAAGTCTGAAAACTTATTTTTTTAAAAATCATTTTGCTGTTAATCATTTTGCAGAATAATTTTCATTTTATAGTTTTTAATTTTATATCTCTTTTGTTAAAATTTACCCATTGAATAGCCTTTAAATTAGTGTGATTTAAAATCCTCCTTATATTTGTTTCATACGAAATAAAATATTTTTTTAATCCGGAGAAATGAAATGCTATTTTTTCATCAAGTTTGCAAATTTTTTGTTGGCCCACAATCCTATCTTGCCTTAATATCTCTATTGGTTTAATAACTTCATCTTTTCCACCCAAAAAATAAATTGTTGCTTCGCGATATAAATCTACATCCAAAAAAGCTCCCCAGTCATTTAACAAATCAGATATAATATCAAAAAAGAATTTTGAATTTTTACTTAGATTAATAAATTCATTGGTATTTAAATTATAATTCATTCTATCTTTAAAAGTGAGACTTGTAGAAACAAACTCATATTCAGCCGATGAAGTTCTGAAATTAATTAGTTTTCCGTGTGAAATATTTGATAATAATAAATAGTTTATTAATTGTTTTTTGTGAATTCCAGTTAATTTATCTACTGCTTTTATTTCGTAAATACAACTATTATTAATCAAAAGATCTAAATAATATTTTTTAAAGAAATCTTTATGTTTTACACAAATTTCAATTTCATTTTTTGCTTGAAAGCCCATTTGGGTCGCTATATAATTTAATTCATTATGATATATTTTTTCATTATAAAAGTGACCAATGTCACTATGAAGGTCAAACACACCCTTCATAATTTTTTCATCGATACAATGAAATTCTTTTTGAGTAATTCTTTCTATTTTCTCATTGATAAATACCGGCATATAATACTCTCACTTCTAAGCCAAAAACTTATTTTTTTAAAAAATCATTTTGCTGTTAATCATTTTGCAGAATAATGGGTACAGCACAAACTTTTGCTACATATTGGTTAGTCCAGTTTGCCTATATTAGTTATCTTGGTGCTCTCAAAATAACTCCTATGTATTTTTTTTATTAACTGCTATAATATTATAACATATTTTGACATTAGACATCAAACGTTGAACAAAGAACAGAGAACAAAAAACATGGAACATCAAACAAAAAATACAATTTCAGCAAGATATATCGCCTGGAAAGTTTTAACAGAACTTGAACAAGGTAATTTTCGGCATCATGCAGATGAAAAACTTGAAAAAATGTGCCAAAAACAAAATCTGTCTGCCGTAGATAGAAGTCTTGCTTTCGAAATCATATCAGGATGTTTACGAAATAAAACTTTACTCGAGTTTTATCTTTCAGGCTACAGTTCACAGCCGGTTTCAAAACTTGAACAAGAGTTGCGATGGATTTTAATCATCAGTTTTTATCAATTATTATTTTTAGATAAAATACCCGATCACGCAATCGTTAACGAAGCGGTAAATCTTTGCAAGCAGGAAAATAAAATTGGCTGGTCAAAATTTGTTAATGGAATTTTAAGAAGTGCGCTGCGTGACAATGTGAAAGAAAAAACGCTTCGCAAAACAAGTTCAACAACTACTTACTCCCATCCTTCCTGGCTTATAAAGAAATGGAAAGACGATTTTGGAGAAGAAAAAGCTATAGAAATATTGAAATGGAATAATAAAATTCCAAATCAACACGCTGTAATTTTAAGAAATTTTGAAAAAACTATTGATGAAATAGTTCCTTCAGCTGCCGAATTATCAGATGAATTCGGGCAAAACATTTTAAAAATCAAAGATTTCAAAAATTTGTTTAAATCAAATTGCTTTAGGAATGGTGATCTTTATTTGATGACCCCATGGTCGATTTCTATTACACAACAGCTCCCGCTTCAATCAGGTTTGAAAATTCTTGATATGTGTACCGCTCCGGGCGGCAAAGCGATTTTAACCTCGTGTATGGAAGATGTGGAAATTAAAGCGTTGGATAATTCATCACGCAGAATTGAAAAATTAAAAGAAAATCTGATTAGATGCAGAATTAAAAATGTCTGCCCTGTTGTTGGAGATGGAAGAGATTCGTCAAAAATTTTCGGAAAAGAAAAATTTGACGCTGTTTTGATTGACGCACCATGTTCAAGTCTGGGAGTAATCCAGAGGCATCCTGAAATCAGATGGCGTGTGACCAACGAAAGTTTTGTTTCCATACAAATTTTACAAAAGCAGTTGCTGGATGCTGCGATAGAAGTTACGAAACCCGGTGGTCACATTTTATATTCTGTATGCACGTTTTCCGATGAAGAAACTGAAGAAGTTATAAATAGTTTTCTGGCTGAAAATAAAAATATGACTTGTTTGAAAAAAGAATTGAATTTACCCGGAGAAAAAAACATGTGCGGTGGATTCTTTGCCCTGATGGAGAAAAGAGGGTAATTGATATTCGGTATTCGGTAAAGTCGAAGATCCGCTTAGTCGGATTATTTGTTTTTATTGAGTTTCGCCACTCATTTTGCCAAGTGATAAATACGCCCATAGAAATAGAATAAGAAATAACAGGTCAAAAATTGCGAAAGGCTTCCACATGTACGGAATTTCCGTTGTAAACCAATGAAAAAACACAACCGCACAATAAGAAGTCTTGAGTAGTATTCCATACGGAATAAGATTCCTGTTTTTTATTGGATTCTTTGCGATTACCGTAAACATGATAGCAAAAATAATCAGCAGAGCGGCAGGGAATTGAACATATCCTATATGATTAGGCGGAGTTATATTACACAATTGATACGCGTAATTACCCGCAAATATAAAAATAATTCCTAACAGTCCGTCATAGATGGCTGTGATTATAAATAAAAATGATATTGTTTTAATTTTTTTCATGGTTGCACTTCCCGGTTTCGCCGGCGGAGATTTTTCTTAAAATTACTTCTTCGCCAACTGGTGAATTCATCGCTATATAATTTAACCACAAGTTTTTTAAAATGTTCTTCCAATTCCTTAATCGACATTTTAGTGGGAATAAAATTAACATCAAATAAAGTGCATTTCTTCCAGTTCTCAGCTTCAATAAGTCTGTTTTCATTTTTTAATCGCTCGTACAAAGCTGTCCCTGGAAATGGAGTCATAATGGTTACCTGGACCTCATATAATCCTGTAGATTTTACAAATTCAAACACTTGATCAAAAATATCCGTAGTATGCCCGTCCAATCCAAGAACAAAGCATCCGTTAACGGTAATTCCATGAGATTGAATTGTGTGTATTGCGTCTTTATATTGTGAAAAGTGTTTATATTTCCAATCGCTTTTTATTTCCACTTCATGCAAACTTTCTTTTTCCGGACTTTCTAAGCCTATCAACAGTTGAACACAACCTGCTTCGCGCATCAAATTAAGTAATTCGGGATCTTCAGCTACCGACAGGTCAGTTTCAGCAAACCATCGAATTCCTTTGTTTTTCAAATGTGGAAGTAATTCTTTCCAGTAGTTTTTATTTACAAAACTATTGTCATCAGCAAATTCAATAAACGGATGTTTCCATAAATCAATAATACTATTAATTTCTTTTAGGACATTTGATACCGGTTTTTGTTTGTAACGATTTGTTAAAATAACCGAACTTGCACAAAATTCACATTGATGGGGACAACCACGACTTGTTTGTACCGTTATACGGTTGTATTTTTTGATGTCAAGAAGATCAAATCTCGGCATCGGAGAGTTCGATAATTCATAATTGCTTTGCCTTAAACCATAACGCGGTTTTAAAGTTGATATCTCCGCATCTTGCAGCACTTCGAGCCAGGATTGTTCACCTTCACCTATAACTACAGAATCACAAAATTGCAATGCTTCTTCCGGCAACGCTGTAACATGCGGTCCTCCCATAACAACCGGGATTCTTTTTTTCTTGTATCGACTCGCCAGTTCGTACGCTTCATTAATTTGCGCGCTATAACTTGAAATAGCAACCAGATCAAAATTATCGGGTAAATCATTTTCTTTTGAAAGATCCGGTATCTCAATATATTTTATTTCATGATTTTCAGGAGTCATTCCTGCTAAAGTTAAGAGTCCAAGACTTGGCAGGGAAGCAATTGTTTTGCTGCGTTCAACAAAACCCGGCAATGTAAGTCCGAGTTTTAGCAATTCTGTATCGCAGACCCGAATACCACTCATTGCTATTAAACCAATTTTCATAATGTATTTAGTGACGGGGGGTTTTCGATTAGACACTAACTATTCTCCAGAGGAAAAAAATTATAGCTAATATTACAGATCCGGCAGGAATGAAAAAAATGTGCCGGAATATTGGCTTCCACGCGCTAAGATAACATACAAGCGGCATCGTTGCTACTCCTATTATCAAAAGAACGGATGGTATTATAATTCCTGATTCAATTCCAAGGTGTCTTGATGTAAGCGCAAACGCGAGATTAAGAAATCCAATACCGAAAAAAGATATATGTGCCAGGCGGGTCAATCGTCTTCGCCATGAATCGTACCCCCCCATCCATTCTTTTTTATGGAAAAACATACCCGAAACAGCGCCGGCAATACATCCCAATAAAAAAGCAATCCAAGCGGTATAAATATTAATTAACATATAGATTTACGCGATTTTATTAAAGAAGTTATTTATAATCCGTTCCGGTTAATTGTTGACATTTCATTTATATCTTATCACACCGTGTGTTATAAGTCAAGATGATTTAGACAGGATAAGAAAACACAAAAATTTTACAAAATCATTTAGGACAAAATCATTTTTTTATTTTTTCTATGGAGTATTGGATTAAGAATAGCCACGAAGGCACAAAGGCACGAAGAATATTATTTAAATGGAATATATTTTAGTGTCTTAGTAAAAGTTATTTATGCAATTTCACTTCTGTATTTTCTTTTTCCGTGTCTTTCTGTGTGTTCCGTGGGCAATTTTTATTTTTCGAATTTAACATAATCCAGGCCAACCATATAAGATTTTTTAGCTTTTGAATTAGCACCGGTAATTTTTATCTTTAAAATATTTTTCCCTTTTTTAATTTTAACTTTCCCAATATTAATTTTGCCTGATGCGGCAACACGTTGACTGAAACCATCTATTTCATTACCAACTTTTTTCCCGTTAAAATAAATTTGAATTTTTGCATAATTAGGCGCTGTTGTAAACTGTGCAGTTAAGTTTTTTTCTGAATTTTCAGGACTGTCAATTTCTAATTCAATGAAATCGTCAATTCCGGCTTCAGTCCACCAAAGCTGGTTATCTTCGCTCCAGGCGTTCCCAAAATTAGCCATATTTTGAGTTTGAGTTTTGCCTTTGGAGATATTTACAACGGGTAATTTTTCAGCTTCCAGAGCATTTTTTTCTTTAAAAATTTTAAGACCTGTATAATCGCCCACCCGGTCTTTTACAGGAATTTCTTTTAGTTTATCAACGCCGTTTTTAGAGAGATACCAGTAAGCGATCCCGGCATAAAGAGTTGGTCGAGAATTTATAAAATATTTTTCTATATAAGCATCAAAACTTTTTTGA
Source organism: Chlamydiota bacterium (assembly GCA_030596365.1). Taxonomy (GTDB): domain Bacteria; phylum Auribacterota; class UBA3054; order UBA3054; family B51-G9; genus B51-G9. Next base: position 10,745 of record JAUVKG010000041.1, read on the forward strand.
AAGGGGATGTTATCGCCTATATGCCATCTGTTATTAGAAATATGTCCGCGATTGTGAGAATTTGTGGTTTGGGAATGGTAAGCAGAAGAAAAAATTTCCGCTGAACACCAGGCATAACCAAAATAATCTTCCGAACCTGTACCGAGAGTAGAGGGGAATTTTTCACCGTCAACATAAAATTTTTCATCACCTTCACCCCACCATTGTCCTTTTGGATTCCAGATATGAAGCATAGTACCGACAAATCTCCCTCTTCCGGAAGTTTCCATAATTTTCCAATCGAGGGGTTGTTTTTTGTCAGTTTTGAGGTCTCTATGCCATTTCGCGTGAAAATATCCAAGATTATCGAACGAAGATTTTAAAGGTGTGTGTTCAACAATTAAAGAAATTTTTTGATGTTTATCTGATTCATTTTTAATAGTAATTTTTGCGTTGTTTTCAAAAGGCATATACCAATAGGAATAAAAAAGGAATGGATTATTGGAGTGATGAATTGATGGATTATTGGATTTTACTTGATCGTTGGATATTTCGTGTTGGATATTGGATATTTTATCTGGATTTTTGTTCTTTGAAATCCCCCTATTATCCTGACCTCTGACCTCTGACTCCTTTCCTCTATCTTCTGTCCTCCCTGACACCTGACACCTGACACCTTTACTCGCTTCGGGTCGAAGCGAGCTACTGTCAGTCATTCCCATTACTAAAGATTTATATTCATTAATTCCCGGTGCTGTCCCAAAAAAATCACCAAGCGGCGACCAGACAGAAGGAGATTTTTCATTATCCCAATTGATACTTAAAGTTAACTGTCTTAGCAAATCATTATAATTACTGTTTTTTGGGATTCTTACTTTCAAGGATGTGATAGCTCGTTTACCGGTAATATTTAAGGTTTTAGATTTTCCGGCAGGAATCGTCCAATTAACAACTTCTTTTTTAATATTTTTTATTGGAATAGGGTTGTTACCGAGATTAGTTGTCAGAATTCTGTTTGCTTTATCTAGCGCTCTGTTTTCATCCGGAGAAAGTTTCATTGTAAAAGTTTGAACTTTCGTGT
>JAUVKG010000319.1 GCA_030596365.1 Chlamydiota bacterium
GCAACGATGATGCGCCGGACGCCGTGAAAGTTTATCGACGAATTTTGGCTGATCAGGAAGATAGCAGCGTAGTGATATTAACTGTCGGATATTTGACCAACATACGCGACTTACTTGAAAGTGGACCTGATGAGTTCAGTCCGTTAAACGGTGTTGACTTGGTGATTAAAAAAGTGAGCCGTTGGGTGCAAACTGGCGCGGCTTACCCGAATGATTATAATCCTGCGGTGCGCGGGAATTATCCGCCGGATCCGAAATCTGCATATATTGCTTTCCGAGACTGGCCGGAAGCGTCGGTACCGATGTACATTTCCGGTGAGGGCGATATTCTAACGGGAGCCTCGTTGGCGAGCACGCCTACCAGTAATCCTGTGCGACGAATGTATGAATTGCTGGTGGGATTAGGAAATCCGCGCGGCAGTGCTGACCAGATAGGCACATTGTTCGCTGTTCGGCCCGATAATGCTCGTTGGACATTTCGCACCAATGGATATTACCAACTCTTCGAGAACGGCACGTATGAATGGCGAACCACTCCGGACAAAAACCACACTGTGCTTGAATATAACACCAGTTTAAACACGGAACTCATCCAGACACTTAATCAGTTAATGGTTCAGCCGCCAAAATTTACAGCTCCTAAAATTGAAAATCTTGGTGTCGCAGCAAACGCAGTTTTTAAAAATATGTTTGGTGATTGGAATGTTTCTACAAATTGGCAGTCTAATCATATTCCGCGCTCAAACGATAAAGTGTTGATTACTGAAAAAAATACTGCAATGATAAGTTCCGAACCAAATAAATGCGGAATTGTTTTTTGTGGACAGTTTGATGTAACTTCTCAATGGTCAAAAGTAATTATAAGGCGGGGCGGAAGCTTAAACGCAGCCGGTTTGGTTCTCGGCAAAAATAATAATAATCACGGGATTTTTTTGATTTGTGGAGGGAAATTAAATATATCAAAATATCTTCAAATAGGTGACGGAAACGGGAAATCTACGGGTAGCGGTGAAATGCTTTTATCTGCCGGAAATTTAAAAATGGCGAAAAAAGCACCTGCATTTATTGGTTATAAAGGAAAAGGTGAAATGATTATATCATGGAAAGGAATTTTTGAAGCTAATGATGTCACTGTTGCAGAATTTCCCGGAACTCAAGGTTCAGTTTTAAAAGTGATAGGCGGTAAACTTATTGCAGATAATATTACTGTTAATTCTCATGATGCGGAAATTCCCAGCAAAATAATTATTGCGGGCGGTAAAGTTGAATGGAACAAACATTTTATTGTGAACGATGTGCTTAAAATCCAAAACAGTTCGGCTGTTATTACCGCGAGATTAAAAAATGGCGTCGGTCTATCATTGGAAAAAGGCTCTTTGCTTGAATTTGAGTTCGGCGCGAAAGGCATAGCGCCGATAGATTTAAGTAAATCGAAAATTAGTATTGCTTCATCGGCAAAACTTCGTATTAGCGGAACTTATTATACCCGCGCGAACGGCAAGCCGGGCAGTTTTCTTTTAATAAAACATAATGGTTACGGCAATAAATCTATTTTTAAAAATGTTGAAATTAGCGGATTTGGAAATTTAAAACCATCTTTAAGGTATAAGAAAAAATCTGTTTTTCTTGATTTAAAAGAAAAAACAACGAAAATTGTTGACCGGTCAGACCAGGGAATTTTTATGAAGTATTGGGAATTGCCGATTGATTATGACGGGGATAAAACAGTAATTTTCCCTCCTCTTACTTATATGCCCGACTTTACAAATTCGTTAGTCAGAACACATCCGATCTTTGGCAAAGCAGTCAGAAAAATAGATCTCTCGGAAGCTTTGAGACAAACTAACATCCTTGTTCAATTTAAAGGCCTTATAAATATTCCTCAAACAGGAAAATATAACTTTTGGATTGAATATAACGAAGCAGCAAACTTGAAAATTGATGACGTTTCTATCGGAAAAGATAAGCCGGGCAAATCAACTGTTACTTTAAATTTAACAAACGGGATGCATAAAATTGAAGTTGGTTTTTATCAAAATGATTCAGACGCAATTTTACAAGTTTATTGGAAAGGTCCGGGTTTCTCAAAACAGGAAATACCTGAAGAAGCATTCTTCATTCCTGAGCCCCCTGAAAATTTCTCGAAATTTTATTCTTTTGGCAATATTATGCCGGATCAGGAAAGAATTTATAACTATTGCCCCACTTTCATGTTCGATGAAAATGAAGGATTGTACAAAATTTGGAGCGGCGGAGCCGGGGCAGGTGATTTTATCCTGTATAAAGAATCCCCCACATTAGAAAAACTTCTAAGTTGTCCTACATTAAATCAATTGTATCCTTTGCATGATGATATGTTCGATGAAATCCATTGTTGCGATCCGAGTGTTTATATAGATAAAAACGGTGTTTTTTATCTCACTTATAGCGGCTGCTCTGATGGTAAACCTTTGGGAAAAGCAACGAGAATAGGAATGGCTATATCTCACGATAAAGGTAGACGCTGGAAAAGATTGCATAACGGCGAACATATCATCGGTCCTAAAAAACCTGAAGGCGGCTATGGAACAGGACAATCCGCCGCAGTTCTTGCAAATGACGGTTACCACTATTTGATTTATACAGACGCCGACGCCGCTCACCCGGGCCAGTATTTGGGCGTCTTTAAATGTTCAGACCCGGCTTTCCCGAAAAACGGACTTATTTTTGTAACAAATGATTTACATTACGGGGCAAGTGTGGACTTAGCCTACGATTCTAAAAAAGAAGAATTTATTGTAATTAGTAATGTCAGTTCTGACCCTGATAAAACATCGCACCCCTATGCAGGCATTCGCTTAGTTTATTTTGACAAGAATTGGAAAAAATTGCGCACAATATATTTAAAAGCTGATACCTCATGGTCTTTTGGCGAGGGTGCCTCTTTCTTAACTGATATGAATAAAAATCCTCTTAAATATTCATACCACGAAAATGATGCTTACGTTTTTGCCGCCGCTACGCAATCATACGAAGGTGACACACGACTTTGGGCTGAATGGGTCGAAGGTGATACAAGGTATTTAATGTTTGAAATTCCGGAAAGTGAAACTGATTAGACGGCGCTCGAAAAGGGGTCGACAAGAAAAGCTCCCCTCCTTACCAAGGAGGGGTGGCACGGAGTGCCGGGGTGGTTCTCGCATTGGTAAGAACTTTTTGTTAAAATGAGAACCACCCCGCGCTAAAGCGCACCCCTCCTTGGTAAGGAGGGGATTTTAGGAAATGATTCTTACAAAATAGCTTTTCGAGTGCCATTTAATTAAGGGTGCTCGAAAAGGGTACAGCCGCAAAGAGGTGTTAAAGTCCCCCTTTTTAAAGCGGAACATCCCGAGTACTTTCTCGGAAGTGGGTTGGGGATTTAGAAATTTAGGAATAAACAAATCATTAATTTCAACTAATTTTAAAATATGAAAAAAAACATTATTATTTCAATTGTTTTGGCATCAATTTTTTTTCTTGAAAGCAATATTTTATTTGCTGACATACAACCGTTAAAAGTAAGCGATAACGGCAGATATTTAACTACACTTAACGGTGATCCTGTTTTCCTAAATGCTGATACCTGCTGGAAAATTGCCTGGAAGTTAAAAAAAGAAGATGTTGAATTTTAATTGGACAAACGAAAAAAACATAAGTTCTACGCAATAGGTGTAGATGCTTTCCACGATGAAAAAGCACCCGCCAATAAGTATGGTGAATATCCGTTTGAAATTGTAAAAGGAAAATATGACCCGCTCAAACCTGTAATTAAAAAAGGATATGATTACTGGGATCATTTGGAGTATATTATTGATAGCGCCGCTGAAAGAGGAATATACGTCGTTTTACTGCCTGCCTGGGGATCCCGTGTAACAGGTTCTTATGGCGGGAAACCAAACTCCGATATTCTTTTCAATAAAAACAATGCTTATGAA